>JBILXG010000045.1:0-5936 GCA_044369465.1 Candidatus Planktophila sp. | reverse complement strand
TCTTGATCTTGATGAAGCAACACAGGCGCGAGCTGCGATCAACCCTTTGCGACTCTTTGACGATAAGCGCGAAGAGGTGCGCACTAAAATGGCAGCGGCACCACTCTTGATGGACTATCTCTCTGACGCTTCACGCGAGAATTTTGCGCAAGTCTGCGGCTTCTTGGATGCGCTGGGGATCGTGTACACAGTTAATCCTCGAATGGTTCGCGGTCTCGATTATTACACCGGAACAACCTTTGAATTTATTCACGAAGATCTTGGCGCACAATCTGGAATTGGTGGCGGCGGGCGCTATGACGGATTAATGCAAACGTTAGGAGGCGCTGATCTTTCTGGAATTGGTTTTGGTTTAGGAGTAGATCGCATTCTTTTGGCGGCAGAGGCCGAAGGCGTTCTCACTGCGAATCAATTCGCCAGCGATCTTTTCATCATTCCTTTGGGAAATCTCGCAAAGGTGAAGGCCCTCTCAGTAGCCCAAGATCTAAGAAAGAGTGGGTTTAAGGTCGAGATAGCCTTCGGAGATCGCGCCCTTAAGGGTGCGATGAAGGCTGCAGATAAGTCCGGCAGCGCATTTGCGATAGTTCTGGGGGAGAGTGAGTTGTCTTCCGGTTCAGTCGAGCTCAAGCGAATGAAAGATGGCGAACTATCCTCGGTTAAGATTAGCGATCTAGGAAAAGCCCTTTCCACGCACGCATAGATTATTCGATAGAAAGTAGTTGAAAGTAATGATTCGTACCCATGATGCCGGATCCCTTCGTGCCAGCCACGCGGGTCAGACAGTCACTCTTGCCGGTTGGGTAGCCCGTCGTCGAGATCATGGCGGCGTTGCATTTATCGATCTACGTGATGCGACAGGTTCTGTTCAGGTCGTTATTCGCGATGAAGTGCTAGCTGGATCACTTCGCGCTGAGTGGTGTTTAGCAATTACTGGTGAAGTTGTTGCACGCCCATCGGGTAACGAGAATTCAGCACTTCCAACTGGTGCAATCGAAGTGATGGGTGATTCCATCACTGTACTGAGCGAATCTGCTCCATTGCCTTTCCCAGTCGATACCGGAGTTGAATCTGAAATCTCCGAAGAAGTTCGTCTTCGCTACCGCTATCTCGACCTCCGTCGAGAGGGGCCAGCCTCAAATCTGCGACTTCGTTCTCGCGTCACCTCAGCGATCCGACGTGCTATGGATGATCTAGATTTTCTAGAGATAGAAACTCCTTATCTCACTAGATCCACTCCCGAAGGTGCGCGTGATTTTCTAGTGCCAGTTCGCTTACAACCAGGCAGCTGGTATGCATTGCCACAATCACCGCAGCTGTTCAAACAACTCCTCATGGTTGCCGGCATGGAACGTTATTACCAAATCGCACGTTGTTTCCGTGATGAAGATTTCCGTGCAGACCGTCAACCTGAATTTACTCAGCTCGATATTGAAATGTCTTTCATCGACCAGGCAGACATCATTGCTGTAGCGGAGAAGATTTTGGTGGATATTTGGAAAGATAGCGTTGGCTACACAATTCCAACACCGATTCCACATATGACATATAAAGATGCCATGAATCGTTTCGGTTCAGATAAGCCTGATCTTCGTTTTGAAAATGAACTCGTTGAAGTTACTGATTTCTTTGCCAAAACTCCGTTTAGAGTTTTCCAGGCTGATTATGTCGGTGCCGTTGTTATGCCTGGGGGAGCAAACTCACCTCGTCGTGAACTAGATGCTTGGCAAGAGTGGGCTAAGGCTCGCGGAGCAAAGGGTCTTGCATACATTCTTCTCAATGAGGATGGCACTCTCGGTGGTCCAGTTTCAAAGAATATTTCCCCTGAGGAACAAGCCGGAATCGCTTCAGTCGTCGGTGCGAAAAACGGTGATGCAATTTTCTTCGCAGCGGGAGACCGTTCATCGTCACAAGCCCTTCTTGGCGCAGTACGCCTTGAGATCGGTAAGAGATGTAATCTGATTGAAGAAGGAGCTTGGAAGTTCTTGTGGGTCGTGGATGCACCAATGTTTGAACCAACAGATAATGGCGGATGGACTGCGGTACATCACCCATTCACTGGCCCTAAACCAGAGTTTGCAAAGAGCTTTGCGAAGGATCCCGCTGGCGCTCTCGCATACGCCTACGACATTGTTCTCAATGGAACTGAATTAGGTGGAGGAT
Organism: Candidatus Planktophila sp.; assembly: GCA_044369465.1. Lineage (GTDB taxonomy): Bacteria > Actinomycetota > Actinomycetes > Nanopelagicales > Nanopelagicaceae > Planktophila. Next base: position 3,776 of record JBILXG010000045.1, on the reverse strand, counting down.
CAATCCGTATTCACGATAAGGAAATCCAGAAAGAAGTCTTCCGTGTAATCGGATTAAGCGATGAAGAGGCAAATAGTAAATTTGGCTTCTTGCTCGAAGCGTTTAATTACGGCCCACCACCTCATGGCGGAATCGCTCTCGGATTAGATCGCGTCTGTGCGCTCTTAACTGGAAGTGAATCAATCCGCGAAGTTATTGCCTTCCCAAAGACTGCAAGTGGTGGCGATCCACTCACGGGCGCTCCCACTCCAATTACTGCTGCTCAACGTAAAGAGAGTGGAATGGACTTCAAGCCAGATACCCCTGCTTCATAGGCGATCGGGTAGGCTTGCAACATATCGCGCTTATGCGCGTCTATTGGAAAGGTAAGAACCATGGGTCCTGGCGGAATTGCAGCGATTATCTGTGCAGTAGCACTTCTAGCGATTGCGATCGCGGTGGCCTATGCAGTTATCAGAGTCGGCAAGTTGGTAGACGAGGCGAGTCTTTCCCTTAAAGCGTTAACGACCGATACAACGCCATTGATTCAAGAATCAACACGCACCTTGGAGCTGATTAATAGCCCTCTTGCATCTTTCGCCAAGATCACCAAGAATGTTGAAGAGGTGACAACCAAAGTCACTGAAACGGCATCAGATTTCATGGATAAGGGTGGTCCAGCTGTAAAGGTAGCTGGTGCGCTTATCACTGCTGCTCAAGCTAATAAGTCTCGCTCAAAAAAGAAGAAGAAGGCTGAGTGAGTGTAGTTCGTGGAATCAGCAGAGATCCGCGCACGTTGGCTGCGCTTTTTTGAATCTGGAAACTCCCAGGGTTTAGCCCATACAGTCGTTCCATCGGCATCTCTCATTGCAGACGATCCAAATCTGTTGCTGGTCAACGCGGGAATGGTTCCATTCAAACCATTCTTTCTCGGTGAAGTAACACCCCCATACAAGCGTGCTACATCAGTTCAAAAATGCGTTCGCACACTTGATATCGATGAAGTAGGCAAGACGACTCGACATGCATCCTTCTTCCAAATGTGTGGAAATTTCTCTTTCGGCGACTATTTCAAGGAAGGTGCTATTGCACTTGCTTGGGAGCTACTGACAAAACCTGTATCTGAGGGCGGATATGGATTTCCGGAAGAGCGTCTTTGGGTAACTGTTTATCTCGACGATGACGAAGCCGCCGATATTTGGCATAAGAAGATTGGCGTTCCGCTAGAACGGATCCAACGCAGAGATATGGCAGACAACTTTTGGTCCATGGGAGTACCTGGACCTTGTGGGCCATGCTCAGAGATTTATTACGATCGCGGTCCCGCATATGGCGTAGATGGTGGACCCATTGCAGATGAAAATAGATACCTTGAAGTGTGGAACTTGGTTTTCATGCAGAACGAGCGCGGCGCTGGTGGCGGTAAAGATGGTTATCCGATTCTTGGAGAGCTTCCGGCAAAAAGTATCGATACTGGATTAGGTCTTGAGCGAATGGCAGCGCTCTTGCAGGGCGTTGAGAATATCTACGAAATTGATACAACTATGCAGATCCTTTCAAAGGCATCAGAGCTCTCTGGCGTAACGTATGGAAAGAATGAAAAGTCAGATGTTTCGCTGCGCGTTATTGCAGATCATGCACGCACCGCAGCCATGTTGATCGGTGATGGCGTTACTCCTGGCAATGAAGGTCGTGGGTATGTTCTTCGTCGAATGATGCGCAGAACCATTAGAAATATGCGATTGCTTGGAACCAACGACCCAAGCATGGCCACTCTTACACAGGCTGCAATCGGTGCCATGGGTCCTCAATATCCAGAGTTAGTTGCTGACTCTGCTCGCATTTTGGCTGTAAGCACTTCAGAGGAAGAGAGCTTCTTGCAGACACTCAAGAGTGGTACTGCGATCTTTGATCTGGCTGCAAGTGCAGTAAAGGCAACAAAGTCCACAAAGATGAGTGGTGATGATGTTTTCAAACTCCACGATACTTATGGATTCCCGTTCGATCTCACTCTTGAGATGGCGCGCGAGGTTGGCCTCGAAGTTGATGAATCGGGTTTCACTCGCCTCATGAAAGAGCAACGCGATAGAGCTAAAGCTGATGCTCGCGCAAAGAAGAGCGGTCATACAGATCTGAGTGAGTATAAAAAGATTGCAGATGCGTCAGGTTCGACAGAGTTCGTGGGATATACGCAGACGCAGACGGAATCACGTGTGAATGCAATCTTGGTGGACGGTATTGGTGCCAAGAGCGCTCAAGCCGGAGATGATGTAGAAATAATCTTAGATCGCACACCGTTCTATGCCGAAGGTGGCGGGCAATTAGCTGACGGTGGAACGATCACCCTCGCCGATGGCACTGTTGTAGAGATTGAGGATGTGCAGACACCGGTTCCGGGAGTATCAATCCACCGCGGTCGCGTGCTTTCTGGCGTCATTGAAGTTGGCCAAACAAGCGTTGCGCTCATCGATCAAGAGCGTCGAGACGCTATCTCCCGCGCACATACCGCTACACATATGGTCCATAAAGCATTCCGTGAAATCCTCGGCGAGACAGCGACTCAAGCAGGATCTGAGAATTCACCTGGTCGTTTCCGCTTTGATTTCCCTGCAACGGGTGCTCTCTCCGATGGCGTTTTGGATGAGGTTGAAGCGCGAGTAAACGCATTACTTCTAGACGATCTCGCTGTTACAGCCGAAGTAATGTCACAAGATGAGGCTAAGAAACTTGGAGCGATGGCGCTCTTCGGTGAAAAGTATGGCGATCGAGTACGTGTGGTCAGCGTAGGAGATTGGGCCCGTGAACTTTGTGGCGGAACACATGTACACAGATCTGGTCAACTTGGCGTAGTAAAGCTTCTGTCGGAATCATCAATCGGTGCTGGAGTGCGACGAGTGGAAGCTTTGGTTGGCGCAGATGCCTATCAATTCCTGGCGCGTGAACATGTTCTGCTTAACTCGCTTACTCAGATAATTAAAGGTGCTCGTGTTGAAGAGCTCCCAGCTCGCATCAATGATCTAGTGACGAAGATGCGTGATATTGAGAAAGAGTTATCAACGCTACGCACTGCATCTGCAATGGAGAGCGCTGCAAATCTGATCTCGAAAGCAAAAGTTGTAGCTGGAACGACAGTTGTTCTAGGTTCTTTGGCTGACGGAATAGCGGCAGATAATTTGCGTGTGATTGCGCTAGATCTCCGTGCAAGGAATTCAAATACGGTAGTTGCACTGACTAGCGTCGTTGAAGAGAAGATTGTTTTGGTTGTTGCAGCTAGCGATGAAGCACGCGCAAGCGGTGCTAAGGCTGGAGCGTTGGTCAAACTTGGTAGCGCCATTCTTGGCGGTGGCGGTGGCGGTAAAGATGATTTCGCACAAGGTGGCGGAAGCGACCGTACAAAGATCGCAGCAGCACTTGAAGCGATCGAACTAGCGATCGCAGGTAAATAATGTCGCGGCTGGGTCGTCGACTCGCCTTTGACTATGGAGATACCCGCATTGGCGTTGCGGTTTGTGATCCTGATGGAATCCTTGCTACTCCTCTTGAGTTTCTCACAACGAAGCATCCATCACTAAATAAATCAATTCTCGATTTGTTTAATGAGTATCAGCCCACAAAAGTTTATGTGGGGTTGCCGCTTAATCTATCGGGAGAGCACTCAGAGTCGACAGCCAAGGCAATTGCATTCTCTGAATTTTTGAGCGAAGTTCTCACATGCCCAGTTGAACTTATAGATGAACGGCTTACGACGTCATCGGCATCTGCCTCACTTTCTCAAGCGGGCGTGAACGTTAAAGATC
>JBILXG010000044.1:0-5955 GCA_044369465.1 Candidatus Planktophila sp. | reverse complement strand
TGGATCGCGTGAGTAAGGAGTGTCATCTGTTGGGTTGTGAACAGAGAAGATAATGATGAGAGTTTTCTCAAGGCGGAAAGGATCAAGATAGGCAGATGAAGGAACTGGAAGCAGCTTCATATCTGACTCGTGGATTGATTGGAAACCACGGATAGAGGAACCGTCAAACATCAAGCCATCAGTGAAGACTGCTTCATCAAATGACTCAACTGGAACGTTGAAGTGATGTTGGATTCCTGGGAGATCGGTAAAGCGAACATCAACAAGTTTTACATCTTCTTTCTTGATGTAAGCAAAGATTTCTTGCGCATTCTTAAACATGGAGTACTCCGATTTTTCTTGTGATCGCTGTGAGACGCTCGGCTCTGAGGCTCTCTGAGATGGCTTAACCCTAGATCCACAAGGTAAAAATGGCATCATCGCCGTGTTACATCCTTGTTAAATGAGTTCAATCGGCCCCATCCGCATGGCTCAGATAGGCTTCGGCTATGTCTGAAGTTGATCCGCGATATCCGAGGGTGAGCCAAGGTCGGCGAATGCTCGGCGTCCTGATCGATTGGTTGATGTCATATGCGATCACAGTTGGCTTCTTTGTCGAGTTTGGAGAGCCCTCTATGGGGGCGGTCGTCTTCCTCGTCTTTACAGTTCAATATCTGATCTTCGCCGCACTCGGGGGAGCAACCCCTGGCCATCGCATTATGGGGCTCAAGATTGTCCGTTTTTCAGATGGCGGGATGCCGACGCCAGTTCAAGCCTTAATTCGAACAGGCCTGCTCATCCTTATCTTCACAGCGATTACCTTCGACCAGAATGGTCGCGGAATTAATGAACGACTTAGCAATACCGTTCTTATAAAGACGCGCTAGGAATTTATCGCTTTGGAACGCGTACGTTCTTTGGCATCGGCCCCTTTGGAAGCGGCAGAGACATTCCACCCACTGCCTTAAGACGAGCACGCACTTCTCTCATCTGATGGGCAGAGAGCGTCTTCTTATACTTTGAAACTTGCTTCTGCAATTTACGAAGAGGAACTTGGCCTTCGCCATCTCCAATCCAAATTTCATAGATGGGAACACCTGGAGCAAAACGTTCCGCATCTTTACGCGCTGATTGAATAAGTTGGCGAGTTCCAAAGGAACCCTCGGCGGTAAGGACAATTCCTGCACGGCCTACGCTGCGATGAACCATATCTTGATTCTTATTCACTGCCACAGCCGGAGTTGTGGTCCAACCTTTACGAATTGCCATCAAAACGCTCGCTGCAGCGCCCATCTGACCTTCGACACTGGCAAAACTTGCATTGAGTGCAATGCGAGAGAAGACAAAGAGTGAAGCAAGAAGAGCGAGAGGCAGCGAGATGAAACCGAAGTAGAAGGGATGACCTACTGCAAAGCCAATACCAACACCTGTCGCGAGTACGACTATAAAGATCAGAGCGAGAACGCTTCCGATCCATGGTTTAACGCTCTTGGTTAGCGCATAGGCGTCACGAATCGCTTTAAAGCGAGGTTCGCGGATCTTTGGCTCTTTTTTCTTCTTCTTAAACATGTGCGCTAGTTTAGGGGAGCCGGGGCTGTTCCACCAAGGCGGATCGGTGCCCAACGCGCACCTTCGTGGCTATCTGGGTAGTGAGATTGCACATCAAGAAGAAGTGCCTGCATTGCAGCGCGCAGCTGGGCCTCACCCTCTTCGACGTTATCCTCTTTTGTAAAGTAGAGCGGTTCTCCAAAGGTGACAGAGATCGGATACTTATTTCTCTTTAAATCTCGCCTGACCTTCTTGGTCCAAATTCGCTGCGATCCCCATACAACTGCGGGAACTATAGGAACACCAGCACCCATTGCTAATCGCACTGCGCCAGATTTAAATTCCTTCAACTCAAAACTAACCGAGATTGTTCCTTCGGGAAATATGCCAACGATCTCACCAGATTTAAGTGCACGAAGAGCTGCCACAAAGGATGCAGATCCACTTGAGCGATCAACGCTGATGTGGTGCATTCCTCGCAGCAGTGGACCAGCAACCTTGTTATCAAATAGCTCTTTCTTTGCCATAAAGCGCACATAACGTTTTATCGGAAGCGCTGCAGTACCGATCAATGCGAAATCAAGATAACCGATGTGGTTCATGGCAAGAATTGCGCCACCTTGGCGGGGGAGATTCTCATCGCCCTTAAAATCAAAACGCAAACCTAAATATTTCCAGAATGTTTTTATCGCAACAATTACTGGAGGATAGACAAGATCAGCCATTTACTTAGAACCGCTGTTAGCCCTAGATTCCATCGCTTGGCGATAGAGACGTCCTGCTCTGTAACTACTGCGAACAAGCGGACCACTCATAACTCCGAGGAATCCTGCTTCGGTTGCTTCTTGAGCTAGCTCGACAAATTCTTCAGGCTTGACCCAACGCTCAACTGGGTGATGCTTCATTGTTGGACGCAGATACTGGGTGATAGTGATCAGATCACAACCGGCTGCACGAAGATCGATAAGCGCCCGAGAAATTTCTTCGCGAGTTTCACCTAGGCCAAGAATCAAATTTGATTTAGTGATGAGGCCATAGTCACGCGCCTGGGTAATGACATTGAGCGAACGATCGTAGGTAAACGCTGGGCGAATTGTCTTGAAGATTCGTGGAACAGTCTCGAGATTGTGCGCAAATACTTCAGGAGCTGCATCAAAGACCAGATTAAGCAGATCAGCATTACCGCTGAAATCAGGTGCCAACATTTCTACGCCACAGCCAGGATTGAGTTCGTGAACTTTGCGGATAGTTTCGGCGTAAAGCCATGCACCTTCATCTTCAAGATCATCACGTGTGACCCCAGTGATGGTGGCGTAGGCAAGACCCATGGTCTTGACCGACTCGGCGACTTTGCGTGGCTCTTCGCGATCGATTGGAAGTGGTTTTCCAGTATCGATATTGCAGAAATCACAACGGCGAGTGCATCGGTCTCCGCCGATAAGGAAGGTTGCTTCTTTATCTTCCCAGCATTCAAAAATATTTGGACAGGCTGCCTCTTGGCAGACGGTGTGCAGACCTTCGCTCTTTACAAGTGAACGAAGTCGTGTGTACTCAGGGCCCATATTTGCTCGAGTCTTGATCCACTCTGGCTTACGTTCGATCGGCGTCTCGGCATTGCGAGCTTCAATGCGCAACAATTTGCGGTCATCAGGATGTGTTGTCATCTGCTCACCTTCGCTAGCGATTCATACATATATTTCTCGACTACTGGAAGAACTTCGTCGATGCTAATACTACGGCCGAGTTCGATGGCAAGCGAAGTGACGGCTGCATCTTCGATTCCACAGGGAATAATCGCTTCAAATGGGCTCAGATCAGGCTCAACATTGAGTGCAAAGCCATGCATGGTGACGCCGCGAGCAACTCTGATTCCGATCGCTGCAATCTTACGTTCCCCTTTTTCATCTACAACCCAGACGCCAGATCGACCTTCAACGCGAGTGGTAGTGAGTCCGAGCTCCGAGCAAGTTGCGATAAGTCCTGTTTCGATCTCGCGTACAAATCCAACAAGTTCGGTTGGTTTTGCAAGACGAATAATTGGATATCCAACAAGTTGGCCAAGTCCGTGCCATGTAATTTTTCCTCCACGGTCCACATCGATCACAGGAGTCCCATCGTCAGGCCGTTCGTGGTCTTGGGTTCGCTTGCCAGCGGTATAGACAGATGGATGTTCAACAAGAACAAGTGTGTTCTCTCGGTGACCTTCTGCAATCTCACCATGTAATGAACGTTGTAATTCGAGGGCCTCGAGGTACTCCATGACTCCGGCTCGCTTGAGAGCGATCGGGGAGTGAGAGATTGCTGAGTCGGCGCCTGGCACAGGGTCAGCCTAAAGGTAGGCTTGCCTTCTTGCTAATTAACTCTGAACGAACTTGAGAAAGGCCCATTTCATCGTGTCGACAACAACCACCAAGAGCCGTAAGCCATACGCAATAGCCATGTTGGTGGTGATCTCCTGGTTCCTCATTACCGGAATCTTTGGGCCACTCTTTGGAAAGCTCACCTCCGTTCAAGAGAACAATAATTCTTCCTTCTTACCTAAAGGCGCCGAAGCAACACAGGCATCAGAGGTAATCGCAACGTTTTCAGATAAAGACTCCTTCACATTTCCAACACTTATCCTCTTCGAGGGCAAGGGCGATCCTGCGACATTTGCTGCGATTAATTCTCATCTTGCAACCGTTGGTGACATCACACTTGGTGGAACCTCGGCGAAGATTTCTGATTACATTGCAACTAATCAGCAGATCACGGTTTTTCCATCTCAAGATGGCGCTGCGATTCTTGCCAATATTCCACTTGATGGCGCAGCGCTCGGCAAAGTTCTTCCCAATGACGAACCAGTTCTTCCGGCCATCGTGGAAGCGCTACGCGAAGACATTGCACCGATCGCAGAGGCCAATGGAGTTGACTCATACGTCACCGGGCCGGGCGGTCTCTTCGGTGACCTCTTTGCGGCCTTTGGCACGATCGACTCAACACTATTGCTAACAACTCTCGGAGTGGTCGCCGTAATTTTGATCGTCGTCTATCGATCACCAATCTTGTGGATCATTCCGCTTTTATCTGCGCTCTTCGCCTTGACTCTTGCTGGTGGAATTGTTTATCTTCTAGCCAAGAATGACATCATCGATGTTGATGGCCAATCGCAGGGAATTCTTTCTATTCTGGTCATCGGTGCTGCGACGGATTATGCACTTCTTTTGATCGCGCGCTACCGAGAAGAGTTGCATCTTCACGAAAGTAGATTTGATGCGATGAGAGCGGCCTACAAAGGTGTTTGGGAGCCAATCCTTGCATCTGGTTCGACTGTTGCTATCTCTCTTCTCATTCTTCTCTTTAGCCAGCTCTCAAACACTGCAGGCCTAGGTCCAGTTGGTGCAATTGGAATTGCCTCTGCAATGTTCACAATCTTGACACTGTTACCAGCGTTCTTATTGATCTTTGGTCGATGGATCTTCTGGCCACGCAAACCTCTTAATGATGGTGACGATCATGTCATGACTGGAGTCTGGTCAAAGGTCGGTCAATCGGTAGGACGAAATCCTCGCAAGGCGTGGGTCGTTACGGGATCGATTCTTCTTCTCTTTGCTTTTGCATCAACAACGCTTAAGACAGATGGTCTCGGCACGATCGATACCTTCACTGGAAATCCAGAATCTGTAGTCGGACAGAAGAAACTTGAAACTCACTTCCCTGGCGGTGAGGGAGACCCTACCCAAGTGGTCTTCTCTGCTTCAAAAATTGATCAGATGGCAGCCGCACTTAAGAGCGCTCCAGGTGTGACTGATGTAAGCCCGCAATTGGCAGGGCTACCTGTCCCTGGACAGCCGCTTCCGGAAGTCGCTGAAGTTAATGGCAAGGTAATTCTTAACCTCACTCTAAATCGTGCGCCAGATAGCGTTGAAGCTGGAAACGATGTTCCTGAGATTAGACGCATCGCGAAATCTGTTGATCCTTCGGCTCTTGTCGGTGGAACGAGTGCAGTCTATTTCGATGTGAGAACGGCTAACGCCGAGGACAATCGCACAATCATTCCGATCGTTCTATTAGTCATCACATTGATACTCGGGCTCCTCCTACGAAGCATTTTGAGTGCGATTCTTTTGTTGGGAACAGTGGTGCTTTCATACTTCGCAACACTTGGAGTCTGTGCACTGGTCTTCAACCACATATTTGGTTTCCCAGGCGGTGATAATTCATTCCCACTCTTTGCCTTCATCTTCCTTGTAGCACTGGGCATTGATTACAACATCTTCCTTATGACTCGCGTTCGCGAAGAATCACTCAGGATTGGTACTAGAGCGGGCGTTATCAAGGGACTCACAGTAACAGGAGCAGTTATTACGTCGGCAGGAATTGTTTTGGCTGCAACCTTCGCTGTTCTCGGTTTATTGCCTCTCGTGCCGCTTGCACAACTCGGCTTCG
>JBILXG010000043.1:0-5968 GCA_044369465.1 Candidatus Planktophila sp. | reverse complement strand
CGGTGAGTCCTTTGCCTAAACTCGAGGCGACTCCCCCGGTTACAAAAATATGCTTCGTCACATGCGCTTGGCCCATGGGAGTCAAACCTATCAGTCTCTGAGGCTACTGACCTCGCATCGCCAAGAGTTCGGCTGCGTGTTCTTGGGCACTCACCGATTCATCTAAGCCTGCGAGCATGCGAGCTATCTCAGTGACTCGAGCCTGCTCATCTAATTGACGCACACCAGATTGCACTACCTGCCCATCACTATCTTTAGCGACAACAAAGTGTCGATCGGCCCACGCTGCCACCTGAGGTAGATGCGTAACCACGATCACCTGAGCATGCTGCGAGAGGGCATGCAGACGACGACCGACTTCAATCGCTGCCTTTCCTCCGACTCCTGCATCAACCTCATCAAAAATATATGTTCCAACCGGCGCTGATGCTGCAATCACCACTTCAAGTGCCAACATAATGCGTGACATTTCTCCACCAGATGCTCCTTTGCCAAGGGCAACCTTCGGGCCATCTTTATGCGCTTGAATCGACATGACTACTTCGTCGCAACCTACGATTGTGAAATCACTCTCCTCCAAGTTACCTGAATAGTCTGGTGCGATCACATCGGCATAGAAACGTGTGTGCGGCATGGATAGACCTGCGATTTCGTTTGAGACACCTTCGCTGAGTTTCTCCGCAGCCCTTGTTCGCGCCACAGTCAGGATCTTTGCATTATTCAACAGATTTAACTTCGTACTTTTGATTTCGCTCTCTAACTCCGCGATTCGATCCTGTCCGCCATTTAAATCCGCAATCATCTCTTTTGCACTCTTGACGCGTACTGCAATTTCGGCCATTTCATCGTCAACAGTTCCGGCTCCGCCCCACTTTTTCACAAAAGCGAGAAGGGCCGCCTTTCTTTCTTGCAAGAAGTCCAGTCGCGTTGGATCAGCTTCAAGGGAGGCAAGATACGAGGTGAGCGCGGCATGAGCATCATCGATCAAGAAAAAACCTTCGGCAATGCTCGTGGCAATCTCATCGAGAGCCTGATCTTTCCCCTTCGCCGTCTCAAGAAACTTACGGACCTGGCCCAGAACTGTAAGTGCACCAGCATCCTCCTCGCCAAGAGCAGAACCTGCTCCAGAAGCTGCAATACGTAGATCTTCAACGCTAGCCAGTTTTCTAATCTCATCTTCAACGGCCGCGAATTCATTTCGAGTAGGTTTCAGCGTTGCCCATTGCTTGGCCAACAACTCTAAATCTGCAATCTGAGAATCTCTCGCAGATGCGTTAGCTACAAGCGCTTTCAGTTTGGCCTTCAACTCGTTATATACGTTAAACGTGTCTACATACTGATTCAAGGCAGTTTGTAATTCATCTCCTGCAAAAAGATCAAGAAGTTCTCTTTGTCGAACGCTTTTTACTATCTGCGTATTTGCCGATTGTCCATGGATTGCAATGAGCGGCTCGGTAATTTCTCCGAGAGTGGACGCGTTTACCGTTGCACCAGAAGCAGTCGCTTTGCTCTTTCCATCACTTGAAACTGATCGGGTCAGAATGAGCGAGCCGTCTTCAACGATTCCGCCAAGATCTTGAATCTGAGCCGAGAGCGATGCCGGAATCGAGAAAGTTGCCGAAGTGACAAGACGTTCAGAACCATGGCGCACCAAAGAGCTATCAGATTTTGCGCCGAGCAAAAGAGAGAGCGCAGTAAGGATCATCGTCTTTCCCGCACCAGTTTCGCCGGTCAGGACGTTAAGACCTTTACTCAACTCAAGTGAGCTCGTATCAATGATGCCGAGATTGCGAATTGAAATCTCTTCTAGATAGGAGCGATCACTCACCGCGCCAGCCCTCTACGGGTAACTTGAACTTTGCAACAAGGCGGTCGGTAAAGAGTGTTGGCTGCACGTGTGCGAGTAAAACTACTGATTCATCACCGGTAATCGTGACTCGATCCCCGTCAACAAGTGGAAACTCTCGAAGCGCGTCGGCTGAAAGCATCGCTGCAGAAGATTCAATCTCAACAACAATCTCAGATTTATGCGAAACAACCATGGGGCGAGAGAACAGTGCATGTGCACTAATTGGTAGCAAAACAACTGCATCGACATTTGGCCACAAGATTGGTCCTCCAGCAGAGAAGGCATAGGCAGTAGATCCGGTCGGTGTCGAGGCGATTAGACCATCACAACCCCACCGAGAGAGCGGTCTGCGATCAACTTGAACGAGCAGCTCTACCATCGTGCTCTCAGTGCGTTCGATGGTCACTTCATTGAGTGACCACCCTGAGGCTACTTGATTACCGCTTCGCTCGACAGAATATGAAAGAAGCATGCGAGGATCAGTTGCATAACTCTTCGCAATAACACTTGCTGCAACTGCCTCCAAAGATAATTTCTCAACCTCTGCCATAAAACCAACGTGACCTAAGTTCACGCCAAGTAATGGAATCTTGCGAAGTCTAGAAATCTCGGCCCCACGCAAGATAGTTCCATCTCCGCCCAGGACAATAACGATTTCAGATTCGGGAAGCTGATTAACCGCTACTGTTTTTACCCCAGCAATCTCAACAGCAGAGGATGTAAATAATTCAAAATCATTCTTTACCAAGAGATCTGTAAGCGTCGTCGCAGCTTTCACCGCTTCGGGACGCGTTGCATTGATGACAAGAATTGCTTTGCGCGAACTCATTACGCCGGCCCCATCTCGATCGCACGATCAAGTTCATTTTCATCTATGGATGGTGCACCTCTGCGTAACCATAAGAAATATTCAACATTGCCCGCAGGGCCTGGAAGTGGGCTCGCCGCAATTCCCATCGTGCCCAGTCCAACATCGTAGGCAGATTGCGCGACATCGAGAACAGCAGATCGTCGTAGCGCTGGATCACGGACAACTCCACCTGCACCTAAACGTTCACGGCCTACCTCAAACTGTGGTTTAACCATGAGAAGAAAATCAGCCGATGGCTTGGAAACGGCTGCTAACGCTGGAAGAACCAGAGAGAGCGAGATAAATGAGAGATCAGCTACAACAATCTCTACATCTTCTCCAACCATCTCCCCAGTTAAGTGACGAATATTTGTGCGATCAAGAATGACAACACGCTCATCTTGTCGAAGTTCCCATGCAAGTTGGCCGTATCCGACATCAACAGCGATCACTTTCTTCGCACCCTGACGCAAAAGAACATCTGTAAAGCCACCAGTGGACGCGCCAGCATCAAGACAGACCTTGCCCTCAACTGCTACATCTGTAAATACTTCAAGAGCGCCCGCCAACTTATGGCCGCCACGAGAGACAAAGTCGTCACGTTTTCCAGCCAAGACAATTGATGTCTCTGCATCAACCTGAGTTGCTGGTTTCGTCGCCGGAATTCCGTTTACCAATACTGAGCGAGACTCAATTAAATCGGCAGCTTGCTCACGCGAACGCGCCAATTCGCGTCGCACTAATTCAGCATCTAGCCGAGTCTTCATCCTCTACCTCACTCCGCCTTCTCAAATTCACAATGGTCTTAGAGACCATCGATCGTCGAGAGAGCCTCCTGCAACTTTCCATGGAGCGCTTCAAATCGTGCTGAGTGTTCACTGAGATCACTCGAATCAATTTCACTCAACTCTGCTTTAACGTCATCTACTAGTGTGACCTCAACAGTAGAAACGCTGTCGGACTCGGATCCGTTATTCTCAAAACTCACTTCTTAGCCCCACTCTTCTTCTTCGCTGGTGCAGTTTTCTTCGCTGGTGCAGCTTTCTTCGCTGGTGCAGCTTTCTTCGCTGGTGCTATCGCATCGACGCGAGCAACTAAGCGATCAAACTCCTCACGTTTAACAAAGCCCATCTTAAGAACCGCGGCCTCAACTTCTTCATGAATCTTCGTCTTCAGAGATTCTGCGCTCTCTCGAGCCCAAGAGTTGAGTGCCGCCGCAACTTCTTGCGGTGTCTTCTCTCCATCAGAGAGTTTGGTGAGATAAGTCTTTAGGGATGAGAAAAGATCGTTCGACATGCTCTGCCTTTCACTCAAGGAACCCCGTAGATAAGGGTTGCTACTGTCCTAGAGTATCTATATCCGCGCTATCTCTGCTGCCTCAACCTGCCAGCGACTTGCAACACCTGTTGGTCCAGACCAGAAGCGACGATGTATGGAGCCTGAGATTTCGATCCATTCGCCCTCTTTGAGAGTCAGAGCACTTCGACGCATCTTGGAACTCCAGGCAGCTATATCAAGGGTATCCACACCGCCTCGTTCCAATCGCGAGACAATGAGTCTAAATTCAACAACCTTGTCACCGCTCGGCAATTCTTTTTCAACGGCTTGCGCAGAAACTCTTCCCCGCAACATGAGATCGTTGAGCGAGTAATCCAATTCATCATCTATCTTCTTCTCGGAAACTTTGCTTGCCATAAAAGAAACCACCTTCATGCACTCGTAGAAACTTTCTACTTCCTTGCATACGGGTGGGATCATCTATCGAGAGGCTGACAATTACGCCTTCAAATAATTCGGATGTGGATAAGTAAATTACTGACGAGCACGCTCGAAGGCGTCAGTACTCTCATCCTCATCAAGCTCAGCACAGGAGGCAAACCATTGACGCGCCTCATCTGTACGACCGGCGCTAGCCAGTGCATCCGCGTAGGCATAATGCAGGCGGATCGACCAAGGCTCGTTCTTCACCTTAAGTTCTTTACACGTCAAGGTAATAACGGCAGCATCAAATTCTCCGAGGTCGCGACGAGCACCAGATGCAACGATGCGCATCTCAATCTCTTCGGCCTTTGCAAGACGTGATACTTCAGGTGAGCCAGCGAGTGCAAGCGCTTTAAGCGGTTTTCCGAGTCCTCTCTCACAATCAGCCATCACCGGCCACATCGAGACATCGCCTGAAATACGGTGCGATGCACGAAGTTCTTTTAAAGCAATTTCATAATGTCCAGCGCGATATGCGGCATAACCGGCGCTTTCACGAACAACTGCAAGTCGTCCTGCGTGATGGGCAGCAGCCACTCCATGTTTATGTGCAAGTTCTGGATCTACATCCATATAGAGATTGATACATGCTAAATGTCGTGCAACAACTTTTGCATTCTCAGCAGAGAGACTTAACAACTCTGCTCGAACACTCTTTTCAAGTTCTTCGCCAGTAATGTCATCTGGAATATCCGGTTCAAAAATTCGCGGACGTACGCGTGATGGATCGCGATCTATAGGAGCTGGACGAAACCCGCGTGGATCACTGGCTTCGCGACCAGCTCGAACATCGCGAGTAGCTCCTGGACGGTCTGCACGACCACCGCGACCTGGACGCGAATCTGATGATGGACGACCTGAAGATGATGGACGACCTGAAGATGATCTATCTGGTCTTCCTGCATTTCTCTCTTCGCTCATATCTCCTCCTTCTATGTAAATCTAAACTTCACAGATCAAATATCTCACGCAAAATAAAACTTCTGGTGAAAATAAAAAAGGGGCGCTTGAAAACAAGCGCCCCTTTTTATAAAAGAAGTCCGGCAACGTTCTACTCTCCCACAAGGTCACCCTTGCAGTACCATCGACGCTGAGAGGCTTAACTTCCGGGTTCGGAATGGGACCGGGTGTTTCCCTCTCGCTATGGTCGCCGAAACGCTATTGAGTTATGTCAATAAACCATTTACGAAAGATGAAGATATGACTCTTCTATCTTGTTTCGTGGTTCTCGACCGTATCTCGAGAACCACACAGTGGACGCGTAGCAACTTTGTAGTTAAATCCTCGACCTATTAGTAGTGGTCAGCTCCAAGCCTTGCGGCTCTTCCACTTCCACCCTATCAACCCAGTCGTCTACTGGGGGTCTTACCTGGTAAACCAGTGAGAAACCTAATCTTGAAGCGAGCTTCCCGCTTAGATGCTTTCAGCGGTTATCCCTTCCGAACGTAGCTAATCGGCGGTGCTCCTGGCGGAACAACCGACACACCAGAGGTTCGTCCGACCCGGTC
>JBILXG010000042.1:0-6094 GCA_044369465.1 Candidatus Planktophila sp. | reverse complement strand
TCGTGCTTACTGCTTCTATAAGTTACTGAAGTGACTTAAATAAAGGCACTCGGAACTTATTGTCATATGACAAGCCGACCTTACGAGCGGTTGTTGCGATCTTACCGCCGAGAGGGAACTTGCCATCCTTAAGTGTTGCAGTCATGAGATCAGCTGCTGCCAACCACTGAGCTGCGGTGAATGCGCAGTGGCCTGTTCCAGCACCTGGTGTCGCTGTGAGGTCTGGTGAAGTACCAACAAACTTGGAGTACTTAGCGGCAGTCTTTTGCCACAGTACGACCAAGTTATTTGTTGGTGCGACATAGCTACGTGACTTCTTAGCTTCTGCCATCGCCTTCATCTTCTCACCTGCATATTGTTCAGCGTAAGTATCGATATACCACTGGACGATTGAAGCGGGAACGAACTCGTCTGATTCAGACTGGAAGATCAAGGTTGGCTTTGTGATCTTTCCTGAAAGACCAACCAAGCTTGGAATCTTCGCAACTGCTGCTGGATCTGCAGTCTCGCGTGGTGTTGCAGCAAGTGCACCGATGATGCCGGCTACTGCAGCGTTACCGCTGAGTGCAAATGAGTAGATGTCAGCATCTGCTGCAACACGTGCTGCGTAATCGGTCTTTGTATTATCAAAGACCTTTCCACCAGCAAGTAGTTCACCATCTGCGATAAGCAGAGTTCCGTAGTTCAGAGTTGCGCCTAAGTTTTCTAGAACACCAACTGCTGGAGCGATAGCCAGTGGATAAGTTTCAGCAGCACCTGTTGGTCCTGATGTTCCATCCACGTGCTTGCTTCGTGTTGAGACGCCAGCCATGAGACCAACGGTTAACAGAGCAGAACGTGAAGGGATACCAGCTGCTTGAAGAGCCTTACCTGCAGGGCTTGCTGTATCTGGCCATGCGCCAGTTGCGAGACCAGCTGAGAGCTTGCTCAACACGGTGAGAACCTTACCTACGTTTGCAAGCTGTTCTTGTTGGCGAACAACTGGATCAGTTGAATATCCACCGACCTTAATTGATGGATCAAAGAGAGCCTTAAAGCCCCAGAGTGCATCACCGAAGTAAGCCATCAGCGCATCCTGTGGGTTCGCTGCAGGGCACGCAAGAATCACACCATCAACTAGTTCCGGGTGCTTCTCAGCCAACATCTGTGAGTGCATTGCACCAAGAGATACACCCCATGCAATTACAGTCTTTGTTGTTGGGAACTTTGTCTTAAATGTTGCGATCAATTCCTTGTTCGCAGCAAGTGCCTCAGTTGTATTGATACCTTGACGTGAGAACCCAGAACCTGCAACGCCGTATCCGGCTGCAATGAGCTTGTTCATGACTGACAAGTCACTTGCAGCAAGTGGGGCAGGTTCAGCTGCATTGGTCTTTGTGTATGGACCCACTGGAGCAAGTGTTGCTGGGATGTCGATTGGCGGGCGCACTCCATGTGAATACACGAACACTGTTCCATTGAAGTTTGCTGCTGCAACGAATGTGTATGGAGCGCCATCTGCACCAACGCCTGCGCATTGGGTAACGAAGTTGGCGGTTAGGCACTGTGGTGCAGCGTTAGCTGCAGTTGGTGCACCGACTACTACGGTTCCAGCAAGTGCTGTAACAGCAAGTACTGAGACGATACGTGACTTAAGTGAGATTTTCATTATTAGAGTCCCTTCGCAGGCATTGCTGGGCGCTTGTATGTTGAAAGTTCAACAGCGCCAGCTCCTGAATCGGTTGTGTAGACCGTGTACTTGCCACCATCTGGTGTCAACATACCGGTTGGTCCAAATGTTCCAACCCAGTAACCGTTAGCACCACTATGTGATGTTGTTGAGTAACCGAGTGGAGTGAGGAATGGGTTAGCAAAGGTTGAACCCTTTGTCTCAATTGCGCTGATCAGACCCTTACGTGTCAGCTTTGGACCAGCTGCCTTGAGTGCTTGTACTGCAAGGAATGCGTTAGACATACCAGCAACAACGTTGTTATCGAAGGTCTGCTTTGGCTGTGCAGCTGCATAAATTGACTGGAACAACTTGATGTATTCATCTGTTGTATCCGTTGGTGCTGGAGCAAATGAGAAGCCCTTTGCACCGAAGAGAAGTGGTACATAGGCAGGGTTTGCTGCTGCAACTGCTGTTGCATCGCCACTGACTGAACTCAAGACCCATTGAGTCTTGTATCCCGCTCCGTAAGCATTTGCAAGAGCTGCTGTTGCTGCAGAAGTCACACCAAAGAAGACTGTGACTTCAGTGCCAGCGGCCTTGAGCTTAGAAATCCAGCCAGCACCGGTTGCAGGAAGTGCCTGTGAACCTGATGCGTAACCGATAGTTGTAGTAAATGTCAGACCTGCAGTCTTAAAGCCAGCGAGTGCGTCGCGACCAAAGTCATCATCCTGATAGATGAGGGCAATCTTCTTGCCTGCATAAGTCTCCTTGACATACTTCGCCATAATCTTTGCTTCCATTTGATATGAAGGCAAGATTGAGAATGTTGTTGGGTATGCCTTCTTATCGGCAAAACCGCTCCAGCCTGTATTAACAAAGAGTGAAGGAATTCCGCGCTTTGAAAGCTGTGTTGACGCGGTAAGTGCCTTAGTGCTCGCTGTTCCAAGTGTTCCAACAAGTGCGAAAACCTTGTCACGAAGGATGAGTTCATTCGCCTTGGCCACTGCTGTGGTTGGGATGTACTGGTCATCCTTGCTGACTAGTGTGATCTTGCGACCATTAACTCCACCATTTGTATTGACGTAATCGAAGTACGCCTTCATCGCACCTGGAATCTTGCTATATCCAGGAGATGCGATACCTGTCAGTGGTGAAGTAATACCCAACTTGATTGTTGAGGCAGTTACCCCCGGGTCTGACATTCTTGGGTTAAGCGCTTGTGCAGGCACAGTCGAAACTGTGAGAGCTGCAATTGCAAGCACCGCAGAAGTTGTTATCAACTTCCGACGATTGATTCTGATCATTTGTTTCCTTCCATCGAGGGCCCTTACGGGATTCTTTCTTGCTTCTGTACTACTTCTTCTGTACTACTTCTTTGTTGACCATGTCTTATGTCCAACACGTACTGAAATCTCCACCGGGCTATGCGAAGAGTGTCCTCTCTTCGCACGCTTAGCGTGCATCTGTTCAACCGGTCCATTTGGAACGAAAAGAACAGTCAAGATCAGTAACGCGCTGACCAGTAGTCCTGGCAAGTTCGTAGTGATCGTCTCTGAGCCGTAGCGATTGGCTATCGCTAGGGCGATCTCAGGGATGGCCACCAGAGTCACTGAGCCAATCATGATGCCTCCGAGGGTAGTTACGCCAGAGAGAACTGCGCCTGTCGCGAGAGAAAATGAGAGCGCAAGCGGGAAAACACCGGGTGAAGCGAGGTTAATTGTCATCGCCAAGAGAGCTCCTGCCAAGCCTGCAAGGCCTGCGCTGATGGTAAAGGCTAGAACTTTATTACGACCCACGTGAAGGCCGGCAAGTTCGGCAGCGACATCGTTGCTTCGCACCGCCCGCCAACCACGGCCATATCTGGAATTGAGAACATTTCGAAGCCAATAGAGAGTAACGAGGGCAGCTGCCCAACAGATCCAGAAGAACCATTTGTACTGTGTGAAATCTTCACCAAGGGATGCTGGAGGTAATCCGATATCAAAAGAAATACCTTGTTCGCCACCGAGAATAGGGAATTGGTTTGCGATAGATGGCAAACCAATTGCTAGCGCAAGGGTTGTGCCGGCTAAGTAAGGACCACTCAATCGTGCAGCAGCTAAACCTAAAAGTGCTCCACCAATAGCAGCGGCCAATACGGCTACAACAAATGTTAACCAGACAGGTGCATCGTAATGAATTCGAGCAAGTGCTGCTGCGTAACCACCGATCGCAAGAAGTGCACCGTGGCCAAGTGAGACTTGACCTGAATAACCAATAAGGAGAATCAGGGATGCGACACCAATTGCGTAGATCGCAACTGTTGCACCTTGATAGACGCGGAGCTCATCAAGGCGATTGCTGATGAGGAAAAGGATGAATCCAAAGAAGATAAAGGTAAGAATTGGATGTTTCTTAAGCACGGCGACCTGCCTTAGAACCTAAGAATCCTTGGGGACGTACAATCAAAACCAATAGCAAGAGTAAGAATGCAACGATAAAGACGAGTGCTCCACTTATATAGATTTGAACTGCTGCAAGAACCAATCCAAGAATGAGCGCTCCAAGTACTGCACCCGGTAGTGATTCAAGTCCACCGATAACAGCTGCAATAAATCCAAAAACTAGGAGCAAACTAAACTCAAGCGATTCAGGTGTAAGTGCACCGGTGCCGTTGACTGTCTGCAAAATTCCGGCAGCAGCACCTGCGGCTCCTGCGATCGCCCAGCCCAATGTGCGGATTCCGGATACACGAATTCCAGCAAGCTGAGCAATCTCTGGTGCATAAGCAGATGCGCGCAAAGCAAGTCCAATATTTGTCTTCTGGAAAATAATGCTCACAATGATCATGAGCGTAATTACAAAGAGAAGAACAAAGAGACTCATCGGGTTCATAATGATTGTCGTGTCACCGAACTTAAATCCAACTTTAGAAAGCGGAGCTTCAATTTGCACATCCCCATGGCCCCAGATGAATCCGATACCTGAACGAATCAAACCAAGAAGTCCAAGCGTTGCAATAATCGGTGCGATTGCAGCAATTGCACCTTGAGTGCTGTGCTTTTGCAGGGTACGCATCAAGACAAACTCGATGAATGCACTAAAAGCCGCGCCGAGAATCATTGCTAAAGGAAGTGCAATCCAGAAATTGCCAACGCGTGCAACTAATTCATATCCAATGTACGAAGATAAGAGCGCCATTCCAGCCTGGGCAAAGTTAACAACGCGAGTGGATCGCCAGACCAGAACCATCGAAATTGCCATCAAGGAATAGATTGATGCCGCACTGATTCCGATCATGAGCATATCTAGAAATTGATTCATGGCGCTCCCCTAGAATCCCAAGTAAGCAGTGCGAACTGCTGGGTCGGCGATGAGGTCAGCTGCGTTTCCGCTTGCGGCAACTCTTCCTAGATTGAGTACAACACCAGTATCGGCAATCTTGAGCGCTCCCATTGCATTTTGCTCAACGAGAACAACGGTCACACCCATTGAATCAACAATCTGACGAATCGATTGAAAGATCTGTTCGATAACAAGTGGAGCCAAGCCAAGTGAAGGTTCATCAAGAAGAAGGAGTGCGGGGCGTGACATATAGGCACGGCCAATTGCGAGCATCTGTCGCTCACCGCCAGAAAGAGTGTCAGCAAGTTGTTTACGGCGTTCTCCAAGGCGAGGAAATAGGTTAAAGACTTCTTCCTTTGTCGCCTTAGCTTCTGTGCCATTGCGACGCCAGAGAGCGCCAAGGTCAAGGTTTTCCTCAACAGTTAATTGCGCAATAACAGATTTACCTTCAGAAACATGTGAAACGCCTTGGCGCACATGATGTTCTGGCTTTCCGTGCAAAAGGTTGTGATCTAACCAAGTTGCCGTACCGCTTTCCGCACTCTTTAATCCTGAAAGCGTGCGCATAAGAGTTGTCTTTCCAGCACCATTAGAACCGATGATGGCCGCTAATTGGCCCTTTTCGACAGAGAATGAGATGCCATGGATCGCGCGAATCGCGCCGTGATCAACAGTTAAGTTATTGACTCTTAACATTATGCAACCCCGGTTCCGAGGTAGGCAGCGATAACAGCAGGATCGCGACGGACAGTCTCTGAACTTCCACTGGAGATAACTTCACCAAAGTTAAGAACATAGAGTTGATCACAGACACTCATAACAACATCCATGTGGTGTTCTACGATCAGGATCGACATTGCAGAGCGAAGATTGCGAATCAAGTCATTCATCCACTCAATATCTTGTGCACCGAGTCCACCTGCAGGCTCATCGAGCATGAGGATTGTTGGTTCGCTAACAAGTGCGCGAGCGATTGCAACTCGCTTGGTATCTGGATATGACAGAGCATCTGCACGCTTATCTGAAAGGCTGCCGGCATATACGCGCTCAAGTGCCCAATGCGCGCGTTCGCGAAGTAAACGTTCATCTTTCTTATTTCTACCAAATCCAGCAGATATA
>JBILXG010000084.1:0-3899 GCA_044369465.1 Candidatus Planktophila sp. | reverse complement strand
TGCGCCGCCATGTCAGCGGCGCACTTCACATTACTTATTCAGTTATTTATGACTTACTTATGCCTTTGGGTCTGTTGGAACTACAACTTCACCTGAAGCGATCTTTGCTGAGTACTCATCGATCTTTGAAGTGATGTCGTCAATGTATCCACCAGTAGTTGTGTATCCAACTCCACCCTCAGCAACGCCCCAGGTCTTAACTCCTGCGGTTGGGTTGCCTGCAAGTGCATCCTTAACGAATGCTCCAACTCCGACGTCAACGCGCTTGAGCATTGATGTGAGAATTGTTGAGACGTAGTCAGCGTGAGCTGGGTAAGTAGCTTCGTCAGCATCTACGCCGATTGACCACTTCTTTAGCTCAGATGCAGCCTTGTGCAAGCCAGTTCCGGTTCCGCCAGCTGCTGCATAAACAACATCTGCGCCGTTCTCGAACATACCCTTAGCAGCTTCGTATCCCTTTGCAGGATCGTTAAATCCTGAGAAGTCTGGGAAGTTGCTGATGTATGTTGACTGAACCTTGATCTTTGCATTTACAGCCTTTGCGCCTGCGATAAAGCCAGCTTCGAACTTAGCGATAAGAGGTGTGTTAACTCCACCGATAAATCCGACGTTACCTGACGTGCTCTTCAAAGCTGCTGCTACACCTACGAGGTATGAGCCTTCTTCTTCTTTAAAGACGATGCTGTGAACGTTAGGTGCTGTTACAGATGAGTCATCGACGATGCCCCATGTTGTATCAGGAAATTCTGGTGCAACCTTTCCAAGTGCAGCGGCATATGTAAAGCCAACTACAACGATTGGGTTAGCGCCCTTTTGTGCCATAAGACGAAGACGCTCTGCGCGCTGATCATCTGTAGCTGTTGGGTTATCTTGTGACTCAATGAGTTCAAGATTTGGATTTTCTGCAAGTAGTGGCTCTACACCAATGTATGCAAGCTGGTTAAAGCCTGGAACATCGCGTCCACCGAGGCTGTAGGCGATTCCAATTGTGCCTTCAGCTGTTGATGCTGCATCTTCACTGTCGCTACCGCAACCGGTAACAACTGAAGCGGCTAGAGTTGCAGCTACTGCAAACACTCCCCAGCGGCCTAGAAGTTTCTTCTGCATTCGGTATTTCTCCTTTTGGTTATTTGAGTGATCACTCGTTTACTCAATGGTCTATCTTGTTGGAGCGGATCTTCTGCGATTGCCGGGGAAGCGCGCAGGACCCTCTCTCAACAAGGTGTACATCGACCATTGAATGCTCTGGTGGGGTTGCTCCCCCATTATTGAGATGCTTAATCATCAGATCCATCGCTTGCGACCCTTGTAGGCGCGCATCTCGAGCGATGACTGTAAGAGGAGGGCTAATGAGTTCTGCAAATTCAAGATCATCGAAGCCAATTATTGAGATTTCTTCCGGAATGCTCACACCCTGATCGCGAAGAGCGTGGAGTGCACCCATTGTCATCAGATTATTTGCAACAAAGACTGCAGTCGGTGGAGCATCAACTTCTAATAAGCGGCACATTGCTGCGTAACCACCAGCTTCAGAGAAGTCTGATTCGATGAAATATTCATCAAGCGGTGAAATCTCACCCCTTGTAAGCGCGCTTCGGTAACCATCTGCACGCTTCTTACCTGGGGTGGTGCTGAGCGGTCCACCTATCATGGCGATCTTTCTGTGGCCCTGACTGATGAGGTAGTCAGTTGCAAGTTGTGCACCCTTGGCGTTATCTGTCAGAACAGAGCTAAATTTTTCACCATCTTTAGTTACACGATCAACAAAGACAATTGGCAATCCGAATTGGCTAAAAAATGATGGGCCTTGCTCATCCTCAGTTAAGGGAGCCATAATCACTCCATCAACCCGACCAAAGAGTTGGCTCAACGCTTTCTCTTCGCGCTCTCGAGAATCACCGGTGTTAACCAGAAGAATCATCCGATCTTCTCCGACCGCACTCTCAGCACCTTCAACTATTGAGGCGAAGAATGGGTTAGTGATGTCAGGGACAACGATCGCAATAATTCCGGTACGCCCAGATTTAAGATTTCTAGCGGCAGCGCTGGGGCGATAATTCAATTCATCAATTGCTTCGCGAATTTTTTCTTCATTGCGAACGGTAAATCCACTGAGGTAACGCGAAATTGTTGCTACTGAAACACCGACGCGTTTAGCAACATCAGTAATTGTTACCGTAGACAACGCGTCCTCCATTTCGCCCAGAAATCGTTACTGAGAACGATTGCAGATAACCTATCTTGTGCAGTAGATTCCGTCTAGAGAGTTCAGCCTTTATTTATTCGTGTCGTAAGGAGCTTTAATGTCAGCGCAACCGCATGTTCCACATGTTGTAGTCGTTGGAAGCACAATGATTGACATGGTTGCTTATGCAAAGAAAGTTCCACATGCAGGTGAAACTGTTATCGGTGATTCATTTGCATTAGGTTTTGGCGGCAAAGGCGCTAACCAAGCAGTGATGGCGAGACGTTTAGGTGCAACAGTCTCAATGGTGAACACTCTTGGTGACGATGTATTCGGAGACACTACTCTTACAAATTTCCAAGAGCAAGGGATCGACGTCACATTTGTCTCCCGAGCACCAGGAGCCAGTGGAGTCGCACCGATTTGGGTAGAACCAGATGGGACAAATCGCATAATCTGCGTGCCAGGAGCCAATAATTCGATGACTCCGGCACAGGCTAAATCTGCACTTGAGACTTTAAAGGGTTACCAGATTGTTATAGGCCAACTCGAGATTCCGCAGGAAGTGACGGTCGAAGGATTTAAAACTGCCCACAAATTTGGCGCAATCACAATTCTTAATCCCGCTCCCTTTGCAAAAATTTCACAAGAGTTAATTGCGGAAAGCGATTGGATCATCCCGAATGAAAGTGAATTTGCTGGAATGCATCCACAAGGTCTCCAACCAACAAGTGATGAAATAATTCTTGAACTTGCAGCCACACTTAAGACACGATTCGCCGTCACTCTTGGCGATAAAGGTGCAGCATTTACTACTCGTGACGGAAAAGTTCATCGAGTGAGTGCGCCAAAAGTGACTGCGATTGATTCCACCGGCGCTGGAGATGCCTTCGTAGGGGCATTTGCCGTCGGCTTAGCGTTGGGATTGGCCGAAGAGCGGGCCATTGCGCTCGGATGCGCCTGTGCCTCCGATAGTGTCACTAGACTTGGCACTCAATCTTCATATCCGACACCAGCGCAGGCACAAGAGATTCTCAAGAGAATCCCCTAGTCCGAAAGCAAGAAAGAAGAGGAACTTCCTGTGGCAGATTCCAGTTTTGACGTAGTTTCCAAGATCGATCGTATGGAGCTCGATAACGCGATCAACCAGGCGATCCGAGAAATTGATACACGCTTCGACTTCAAAAATACTGGTGCAAAGATCGAGATGGTCGGCGAAAAGATCAATATCGAAGCCGATACTGAAGAACGTGCCAAGGCAACCCTTGATGTTGTTAAGGATAAGTTGATTAAGCGTGGTGTCTCACTCAAGCATATTGATCCAGGTGAGCCACAACTATCTGGAAAGATTTATAAGATCTCCTGCCCTCTCAAAGAGGGAATCTCGACTGAGAATGCCAAGAAGATCGCAAAGTTCTTGCGTGATGAAGGTCCAAAGTCAGTCAAAAGTCAGATCCAGGGCGATGAATTACGTGTCACAAGTAAGAGTCGTGACGATCTTCAAGATGCAATCGCCATGATTAAAGATGGAAAATGGGATTTCGCAGTCCAGTTCGTGAACTTTAGATAGTAATGGTTGAAGATAAGGCGAAGGTTCGAAGCCTTGGCCTACTCTTCGGAGTCAGCGCCTATACATTGTGGGGACTCTTTCCTATCTATTGGCCGCTACTAAAACCAGCTAACCCTTTAGAAATTGTTTCCCATCGCGCCGTCT
>JBILXG010000041.1:0-6243 GCA_044369465.1 Candidatus Planktophila sp. | reverse complement strand
TTGTTGTTGATCGCGGTGAACTCACTCTGCACATTAAGAAAGAGCGTCTCGTTGAAGTTGCTCGCATCTTGCGCGATAAGTTGCTCTTTGAAATGTGCATGGGAGTTTCAGGAGTGCATTACCCAGAGCGCACAGGTAGTGAACTTGTCGCTGTATATCCATTGCTTTCAATGACTAAGAATCAGCGCATTCGCCTTGAGGTCTGCACATCAGATTTAGATCCACACATTCCTTCACTCGTTGAGGTGTGGGGCGGAAACAATTGGCATGAGCGCGAAACATTCGACATGTTTGGAATTATTTTTGATGGACATCCAGGTCTTACTCGCATCTTGATGCCAGATGATTGGGATGGACATCCACAGCGTAAGGATTATCCACTCGGTGGAATTGCAGTTGAGTACAAGGGTGCAACAACTCCTGCGCCATCACAGCGGAGGTCATACGAGTGAGCACAGTATTTGATCCATACGCATCATCGCGCGAAACTACTGAAGGCACCGTCTACTCAGTAACTGGCGGCGATTGGGATGAACTCGTCTCAGAGATCGGTGAAGCAAAAGAAGAGCGCATCATCGTAAATATGGGTCCACAGCACCCATCAACACACGGTGTACTTCGCCTTGTTCTAGAACTTGAAGGCGAAACTGTTACAGAAGTTCGTCCAGGCATTGGATATCTGCATACAGGTATCGAAAAAAATATGGAATTTCGCTCATGGACTCAAGGCACAACATTTGCAACACGTATGGATTACTTGAGCCCAATCTTTAATGAGACTGCATACTGCCTCGCTATTGAAAAGCTTCTTGGAATTACACAAGATGTTCCAGAGCGCGCATCTGTTATCCGCGTTCTCATGATGGAACTCAACCGCATTTCATCTCACATGGTCGCACTCGGTACCGGAGCTCTCGAACTCGGTGCAATGGGACCAATGTTCTTTGCATTCCGCGAACGCGAAATGGTTCTTGATGCATTCGAAGCCATCACTGGTCTTCGTATGAATATGGCCTACGTACGTCCTGGTGGAGTTCAGCAGGATCTTCCAGAAGGAATGACTACCCGCCTTCGCGAACTCGTGAAAGAGCTACGTAAAAACTTTAAAGATAACGAGCGCCTCTTGGTAGGAAATACCATCTGGATGAAGCGCACTGTAGGAATCGGTTATCTCGATTTGGCAGGATGTACAACACTTGGAATTACCGGTCCAGTACTTCGTTCAACTGGTCTGCCTTGGGATCTTCGCAAAATGAATCCATATTGCGGATATGAAAACTATGATTTCGATGTAGTGACTGCAGATACCTGCGATGTCTACGGCCGATTCCTGATTCGTATGGCAGAGCTTGAACAATCTCTTCGCATTATTGAACAAGCGGTCGACAAGCTCGATGCACTTCAAGGTGCACCAGTAATGGTTGCCGATAAGAAGATTGCATGGCCAGCACAGCTCGCACTCGGTGCGGATGGACTCGGCAATTCACTTGATCACATCCGCGAAATCATGGGTTCATCAATGGAATCTTTGATCCACCACTTCAAACTTGTTACTGAAGGATTCCGCGTTCCTGCCGGACAGGTATATGCAGCGGTTGAATCTCCACGCGGTGAACTCGGTGCACACATCGTCTCTGACGGTGGAACTCGTCCATATCGCGCACACTTCCGCGAACCATCTTTCAATAACTTGCAATCAACATCTGCAATGAGTGAAGGCGGAATGATCGCCGACATTATTGGAGCTGTTGCATCTATCGATCCTGTGATGGGAGGAGTTGACCGCTAATGTCATCTTTACACTCTGTAGACCCAACACTCAATCAAGAAGTTATGAACTCGATCGTTGCGCGTTATCCACGTAAGCGTTCTGCGATCATGCCGCTACTGCACTATGTTCAATCAGTTGCTGGCTATGTCACAAACTCCGGCATCGAAAACATTGCAGAGATGCTTGAAATCGCAACTGCTGAAGTTTCAGCTGTCGCTACTTTCTACACTCAATACAAGTTCAGCCCAATCGGTGAGTATCACGTAGGTGTCTGCACAAATACGCTCTGCGCCGTTATGGGCGGAGATGCAATTTTCAGCGCACTTAAAGAGCACCTCGGTATTGAAAACGACGGCGTAACTGCAGATGGCAAAGTTTCACTTGAGCACATCGAGTGCAACGCAGCATGTGATTATGCACCAGTGGTTATGGCTAACTGGGAGTTCTACGACAACCAGACAGTTGAATCAGCGAAGGCACTTGTTGATGGGGCGCGTGCAGGAAATCCTCCTGCGCCAACTCGTGGACCAAATCGCCTTGTTACATATAAACAAGCATCTGCAGTCTTGGCCGGTCTTGATGACGGACTTGCTGGTGAAGGAATTCAAGCTGGTGCGCCAACTCTTCTTGGACTTGGTATTGCACGTGCTGCAGAGAAGGGTGGAAAGTAATGACAAAGCTAACGCCAGTTCTCTCTGCATATTGGGATGAGAAAGATTCATTTACTATCGAGGGCTACAAGCGCCACGGTGGTTATAAGGCTGCTGAAAAAGCGCTTGCTATGAATCCAGATGATGTTATTCAACTGATTAAGGATTCTGGACTTCGCGGTCGCGGTGGTGCAGGTTTTCCTACAGGAATGAAGTGGGGATTTATTCCTCAAGGCGATAACAAGGATCACTACCTAGTTGTTAACGCCGACGAATCAGAGCCAGGAACTTGTAAAGATATGCCGCTACTGATGGCAAATCCACATGTTCTTGTTGAAGGTTGCATCATTGCTTGTCATGCAATTCGTGCAAAACAAGCATTCATTTATATTCGCGGAGAAGTAACTCACGTTGTGCGTCGCGTTAACCAAGCAATCACAGATGCCTACAAGGCAGGACACCTTGGAAACGGAATCGACATCGTTCTACATGTCGGAGCTGGTGCATATATCTGTGGCGAGGAGACAGCACTCCTTGATTCACTCGAAGGATTCCGCGGTCAGCCACGTTTGCGTCCACCGTTTCCTGCAATCGCGGGACTTTATGCAAAACCAACAGTTGTTAATAACGTTGAATCAATCGCATCAGTTCCTGCGATCGTTGCTAACGGTGCCGAGTGGTATCAAGCAATGGGCACCGAAAAGTCAAAGGGTGCAACGCTTTATTCACTGTCAGGCCATGTAAATAACCCAGGACAATTTGAAGCACCTCTTGGAATTACTCTGCGCGAAATTCTTGAACTTGCCGGGGGAGTGCGCACTGGTCATAAGCTCAAGTTCTGGACTCCAGGTGGATCTTCAACACCAATCTTTACCGATGCCCACCTTGATACTCCGCTGGATTACGAAGGTGTAGCAGCTGCCGGATCAATGCTTGGAACAAAAGCGCTACAAATCTTTGATGAGACAACTTGCGTTGTGCGCGCTGTACTTCGCTGGACAGAGTTCTATAAGCACGAATCATGTGGAAAGTGCACACCATGTCGCGAAGGCACTTGGTGGTTGGTACAGATTCTCCGCGATCTCGAATCAGGCGTCGGCACAGAGGCAGATCTCGAGAAGTTGCTCGATCTCTGCGACAACATCATGGGTCGCTCATTCTGCGCACTTGGTGATGGTGCAACTAGCCCAATCACTTCATCCATTAAGTATTTCCGCGACGAGTACATCGCACACTTGACCAATGGCGGATGCCCATTTGATCCAGTGCAATCAACACTCTTTGTGGGGGCGAGTAAGTAATGACAACACAAGAATCACAAGAGAGCGCAGTTGCAGTGGAGATGATTACCGTTGTTATCGACGGCTTTGAAGTAACTGTTCCAAAGGGAACGCTAGTTATTCGCGCCGCTGAAAAACTAGGAATTCAGATTCCACGTTTCTGCGATCACCCACTTCTTGATCCAGTCGGTGCTTGTCGTCAATGTCTTGTTGATATTGAAATAAATGGTCGTGCTTTTCCAAAGCCACAGGCTTCATGCACCATTCCTGTAGAGCCAAATATGATTGTAAAAACTCAACTCACATCACCTGTTGCTGATAAAGCGCAGAAGGGTGTGATGGAACTTCTCCTTGGAAATCACCCACTTGATTGTCCAGTCTGTGACAAGGGCGGCGAATGTCCACTGCAGAACCAAGCGATGACAAATGGAAATCCAACAGCTCGACTTGGTGGAGTAAAGCGCACCTTTGAAAAGCCAATCAATATCTCTTCACAGGTATTGCTCGATCGTGAACGCTGTGTTCTATGTGCGCGCTGTACTCGTTTTTCAGAGCAGATCGCATCAGATCCATTTATTACTCTTAATGAGCGCGGTGCGCTACAACAAGTAGGTATCTACGAGAACGATCCATTTAAGTCATATTTCTCAGGAAATACGATTCAGATCTGCCCAGTGGGTGCACTTACCGGCGCTTCATATCGATTCCGTGCTCGTCCATTCGATCTAGTTTCAACCCCATCTGCTTGCGAGCACTGCGCATCAGGTTGCGATATGCGCACCGATGTACGCCGTGGCAAAACCCTTCGTCGCCTCGCAGGAGATGACAAGGAAGTTAATGAAGAGTGGAACTGCGATAAGGGTCGCTGGGCATTTAAATATGTCACTTCACAGAACCGAATTACTTCACCAATGGTCCGTAACGCCGACGGTGTTCTAGAAGTTACATCATGGCCAGAAGCACTTGCAGCAGCAGCTGCCGGACTTGCTGGCAAGCGCGCGGGAGTTCTTGTCGGCGGTCGCCCAACTCTGGAAGATGCCTACGGGTATGCAAAGTTTGCACGCATTGCACTGAAGACAAACAATATTGATTTCCGTGCCCGCGTTACTTCAGATGAAGAAGCAAACTATTTGGCATCACATGTTGTCGGATCATCTGTGCACTATCGCGATATCGATGTGGCTGATCACATCCTCTTGGTTGCATTCGAACCAGAAGAAGAGTCACCAATTGTCTTCTTGCGCATTAACAAGATCTTCAAAAAGCGCGGACTCGCAGTTACTTCAGTGGCATCTAAAGCATCAATCGCAATGGATAAACTCAAGGCGAACTTCATTAAGGTTGCTCCAGGTGCTGAAGGCGCTGCACTTGCATCGATTGCACTCACATCTAAGTCAGTAATTCTTCTCGGAGAACGTGCTTCCGAAAGTGCCGGCCTTATCTCAGCAGCAATCGCACTTGCTGAAAAGACTGGTGCAAAGTTGGCATGGATTCCTCGTCGCGCAGGTGAGCGTGGTGCACTCGAAGCTGGTGCTTTCGCTGGGCTTCTTCCAGGCGGACGCCCGGTCGCAGATTCAGCGGCTCGCGTAGATATCGCAGCAGCGTGGGGTGTCAGCACACTCCCTGCAGAGGCTGGTCGCAGTTCAGTTCAGATGATTGATGCAATTCATAACGATGGCCTTGATGCACTCGTTGTTGGTGGCGTTGATATTGCAGATCTTCCAGATGCTGCACGTGCAACGCAAGCGCTGAAGAAAGCATTTGTAGTTTCACTAGAGATTGCACACTCTTCAGTGACAGAAGTTGCAGATGTTGTTCTTCCTGTTGCCGCAGTGACAGAAAAGTATGGAACATTTATTAACTGGGAAGGCCGCCAACGCACATTCGCTGCTGCTGTCGGTGACTCCCTTAACCGTAGCGATGTCAGAATCTTGTCTGCTTTGGCTGACGAAATGGGCGAATCCATCATGCTCGGAACTGTCACCGCGGCCGCGCGTGAGTTTGCACAACTTGGAAAGTGGGATGGCGCACGCGCTCCATTTACATCAGTTGCAGCAGCTTCGTCACAGAAAGTTTCTGGAAATGAAGCGATCATCACTTCATGGCGCAGACTTCTTGATGAAGGCACACTGCAAGCTGGAGAAGATAATTTGGCCGGCACGCGTCGTCCAACAATTGCAGTGATCTCACCACAACGTGCAGCAACACTCGGTGTGCAATCAGGAGATCACCTTCGAATCTCAAATTCACATGGTTCGATCACACTTGCAGCGCTGGTTGAAGATATTCACGATGATGCGGTCTGGTTGCCGCGTAATTCAATTGGCTCAACACCATTGCAAACTCTTAATTCAGTTCATGGCGATCTAGTAACGGTGGTGAAGGCATGACAACAGCAGAACTTCTTGGACAAGACCCGGGTTGGCTCATCGTTGTAAAGGTGCTCATCGTCTTTGTCATCTGCGTTGTATCTACTCTTATGGCGGTCTGGACTGAACGTCGCGTCCTGGCAAAGATGCAGCAACGCACTGGCCCTAACCGC
>JBILXG010000040.1:0-6506 GCA_044369465.1 Candidatus Planktophila sp. | reverse complement strand
GGAGGTGGCTAAACTTTCTTCGATCGGAAGTTGTGCGCTGGCAACACCTTCGAGAATAAGTAACTGCGTCGATGGATGAGTCTTTGCCTCATGGAATTCATTGGTAGCCCAATTAAAGGACGAATAAAGAAGTGGCTTCTTCGCTTTATGGCAGGAGGTGAGCCAGATCAGCGTCTTTGTTAACTCATCACCGAGTGCGTTTTCCCAACCGGGATAGAGCTCATCCATATGAATAATTGTCGTGCTCATGCGAGGTGAAAGCGCTAAGGAAATAGTCGATGCCAGTGTGGTCTTTCCCGCTCCTGCTGGCCCATCGATGGCAAGGATGGGTTGATCAACTCCCTGAGTAATCTCAGATAGTGCTTCGATAAGTTGCATACCAACGCCTCCAACCCACGGCCGCTACCACGGTGAAGACAACATAAAGTATGGAAGTTGGGTAAAGCTCTTGGTTGTAATAGAGCGCGGTATAGCCAATATTGACGACAAGCCAAAGAATCCATGTTTCATACTTTTGATAGACCATGAGTAATTGAGCAGCGATTGACCCGAAGAGGAGAATTGCATCGGCATATGTTGAAGCGGCACCGATCCGATCAAGAATTGGTGCTAAGGCAAGAGTTGCGAGAATGATTGCGACAGCTATGTAGATCCGATAACTATTCTTGAGTGGACCTGGGATCGCACCATTCTTACCCCAGCCAAACCAACCTGCAATTGCTGCAGCAATAAATACAAGCTGTAATACTGCACTTGCATATAGTTCCCATTGAATAAAGAGAATGCCATAAAGGACTCCGCTAAAGGCAACCCAGGGCCACGTAATTCTCTTTCCTGTGACACCTAGTGCAACACCAATGAATGAAATTATCGCTGCAAATATTTCGAGGGTAGACATAATTAATCCTTTCCTCATCCGCATTACCGGACGGGTCAAGCGGTCGATCTCCCAGTGAGATCCTCTCAGCAGCGTTACAAGTAACGCATGTGCTCCCGCGTTATTATTTTAGCGCACGTCTGGCGGAAAGGGCTTGAATGTAAGCCTTACCTGCAACACGAAGTCTGCGTGCAGTCGAAGTCTTTGCGCGTTTGTTGAAGATGTCATAACCAATAGCTTCCACTTCATCGACAATTCCACAATACAGTTCACTCGCTGCGCGGATGCAGGGTCTACTTGTTGCATCTAAGAGATCAACACCCGGGGCCGCCTCCAACTGCAGTTGACGCACTCGAGCGATCTGGAATTTTAAGGCTTGAATAATCTCGGGTGTAAGCACCCGGGCATAGAGCATTTTCTCATCCACGCCATGTGCTGCTAGTTCATCGAGTGGTAGGTAGATACGTCCTCGATCGAGATCCTCACCGACATCTCTGATGAAGTTTGCCAATTGAAAGGCGATTCCTAACTTCTTGGCGCTCTCATACGCATCATCTGAGAGCGCACCCAATATCGGAACCATCTCAAGCCCAATAACTGCGGCAGAGCCATAGACATATTCACTGAGCGCCTCATATGTCGCATAAGTCGAAACCGTGAGATCCATCTCCATTGAGTGCAAGAAATCAACAAAGTGTTGGTGTGGAATATCAAAACGAGAGACGGTATCTACTAACGCTGCACCTACTGCGTCATTACTTTTTCCTGCAGAGAGATCAGCGAGAACTCCAGAACTCCACGTGCGCAACACGTCAGCCTTTTCTTGTGGCGTCAGCGTTGAAGCGAGGTCGTCCACAATTTCATCGGCGTAGCGCGCAAATCCATAGAGCGCATGAACAAACGGACGTTTTTCCGGTGGAAGAAGGAGAGTCGCTAAGTAATATGTTTTTCCGTGCAGCGAATTCAGACGCTTGCACTCCGCATATGATGCGCGCAGTGCAGGATCTTTAATTCCAGCTGCATCAAGTTCGTTCATTACTTAACAGGTCCAACAATTCGCTCGGCAGCAAGACGTCCTGAGATAAGAACCATTGGAACACCAACACCAGGTTGCGTACCAGAACCGGCAAAGACAATGTTTTCAAATCCCGCAGCTATGTTGCGAGGCCTGAATGGACCTGTTTGAAAGAAGGTATGCGCGCTAGCAAATGGTGCACCGCGCATCATTCCTTGGCTCTCCCAATCAAGAGGAGTAGTCATTACCTCTGTCTCGATACCTGCTTCAAAATCTGTATATCCGCGCTCTTCTAGAGTCTTAACCATCTGATCGCGATATGGACCAGCCTGCTTCTTCCAATCAATATCTGCATCTAAGTTAGGAGTTGGATAGAGAATGTAATACGACTCTTTTCCAGCTGGTGCAAGAGATGGATCATCTTTGCTTGGAATTGTTACAAGCACTGATGGATCCGTCATGAGGACCTTCTTGTTGATCAATTCATCAAACACGCCATCCCATGATTTACCGAAGTGAATGTTGTGATGCGCTGTGTGATCATATTTCTTTGATGAGCCAACCAGCAGAGTTACGCAGGATGGCGAATACTTTAAGCGCTTGATGTTCAGGGGAGTCTTGCCGAGAATATCGCGCCACACCACAGGCAGATCTGGGTTCATGACAATGGCATCGCACTCATAACGTTCGCCTGTCGCTGTCGTAACGGCGCGAGCACGTTTATTGACGACTTCAACGCCGGTAACTTCAGTGTTGTACTTAAAGACGACTCCGTGCTTTTCGGCAGCTGCGGCAAGTGCACGAGGAACTGCATGCATTCCGCCCTTAGGGAAGAAGACACCGTTGACGGAGTCCATGTAAGCAATGACTGCATAAATTGCCAACGCTTGCTGTGGGCTGACGCCGGCATACATAGCTTGGAATGAATAGACCTTCTGCAAGCGAGGATCTTTTAAGAATTGGTTGACCTTTGGAGCGAGGCGCCTAAATCCACCGAGTGCAACGAGTCGTGCAAGATTTGGAGTTAGCAAATTGAATGGCGAATCGATATTACGATCGATGAAATCATTCATCTCATACTTATAGAGCTTGGTAACAAAATCCACGTAACGTCGATACCCGAGTGCTTCTTCAGGGCTGACAGTTCTTGCTATCTCTTCTTCCATCTCTTGCGTGTTTGCATGAACATCTATGATGCTTCCATCGTGATAGAAGGCGCGATAGAGCGGCTTTACCGGTGTCAGTTCTAACCAATCCTTCATATCTTCACCGACGCAGGAGAATGCATCTTGAATCAAAGATGGCATCGTCAAAACGCTTGGGCCAGTATCAAATGCATATCCATCTTTATTGAGTAGGCCATTGCGACCGCCAGGAACACTTGCTCGTTCTAGAACAGTGACCTTACGTCCAGCGCCGGCAAGGCGGAGCGCAGCGCTGAGTCCGGCTAGACCTGCACCGACAACTACGACGTGATCCGTTGGACCCTTGATACGTGCGACCATTTTTTACTCCTAGCTCTTCCGCGCAGTTGCACTTGCTGCAAGCGCGGCCAAAAGTTCTTGTGAATCGGCTGCAATTTCAGAGGACTTAGAAGCCGAAAGTGCATCAAAGGTGAGTTTTTCGATGAGTCCTTCAACACTATCTACAGCGCCACTCTCATTAATGATTCCACGAAGCTTTTCAATTACTTCAAGGGAGAGATCGGGATTTCCTAGATGTGTGGATAGTTCTTTGCGACCAGCATCTGTGGTTCGATCCATTGCCATCGCCATCAAGACAGTGCGCTTTCCTTCGCGTAGATCATCTCCCGCGGGCTTGCCAGTGACGGCAGGATCTCCAAAAATTCCCAAGAGATCATCGCGAAGTTGAAATGCTTCACCAAGTGGCAGACCATATTCGGATAAGCGCCACATTAATGGGTTGCGAATTGCTGGATCACGCGCAGCGATAGTTGCACCTAAGTGCAATGGACGCTCGATGCTGTACTTGCCAGATTTAAAGCGTGCAATTCGAAGTGAACGTTCTACGTTGTGGCTCTTTTCGCCGGCTTCACGCACATCCAGATATTGCCCGGCCATTAATTCGATGCGCATCTCATCATGAACAACAAGTGCATCAAGTAACTGGTCAGAAGAAATCCCCGATGTATGGAGCATGTGATCTGATTGCACGAGAGCGAGATCTCCAAGAAGGATTGCCGCCGCTGCGCCAAATTGCTCCGAGAGACCAGCCAACGCCTGCTCTTGATGTAAGTTTTCAAATCTACGATGCATTGCAGGTTTTCCGCGACGAGTATCGGAGGCATCCATCAAATCGTCATGGATGAGTGCGCAGGCTTGTAAGAATTCCAGACTTGCAAAGGCATTAATCTCAGCTGGACCGACATCTTTTCCGGCTGCCTTGTGGCCAGCGTAGGCAAAGAGTGGGCGAAAACGTTTTCCGCCATCAAGAATAAATTCTTCGAGCCCATCGCAGACTGGAGTCAGTTGAGATCCGATGGTGGTCAGATGTGAGCGGGCTTGCGAAAGATATGTAGCCAGCGCTGCTTGTACTTGCTCGCGAACTGATACGAGCTCATCCATAACCTGACTATTCACGAAGACAAAGGTACCCTGACCGCGTGGAGATGCGACTCGAAAAGCGAATGTACTCATTTGAGTTCTTCCCACCTAAAGATGTGGCAGGGGAGGATCGCCTCTGGCAGGCCTTATCTAGCCTGGCCACTTTGCATCCAGATTTTGTCGCCGTTACATACGGCGCGGGTGGCGGAACACGAGACCGCACCATTCGTATTACTTCAGAGATCACTGCGCGCACCAATATTCCAACAGTTGCGCACCTCACATGCGTTGGTTCAACTCGAGATGAACTCATTGACATTCTTCATCGCTATACCGAATCTGGAATCAAAAGTATTTTGGCGCTACGAGGAGACCCCGTTGGCGGACCGCGTGCACCATGGACGTCAGTTGCAGGTGGACTGACTCACGCAGACGAACTGATCTCTTTAGCGCGCGAACACGGCGACTTTACGATTGGCGTTGCTGCCTTTCCTGATGGCCACCCAAATTCAGAAGGAGATTTCGGTAAAGATATTGATGTTCTTCTACGTAAAGAATCTCTTGGAGCTTCTTTTGCAACAACACAATTCTTCTTTGAAGTAGATAAATGGAAGCGTTTAGTGGATTCATTGGCAGCACGTGGTTCGACCTTGCCAATTATTGCTGGCGTTCTTCCAGTTACCAATGTGAAGTTGTTGACCAAGATGGCAGAACTCGGCGGCACACCAATTCCGGATTCGATTGCCTCACGTTTTGCAGCCGTTGAAGATAATCCAGAAGATGTGCGCAAACTAGGCGTAGAGATAGCACTTGATCTCTGTAATGACTTGATCGATGCAGGGGTGCCAGGTATTCATTTCTACACAATGAATAGCTCGACTGCAACGAGTGAGATCTTCGAATCTTTACAAGATCGGCGCTAAGCGATGAAACGTGAAGAGTTCTTTGCAACATGGAGCAAGCTTCATCTTGATGCGGAGATTAAGGGAATCGTTAAGGGCTGGCTCAGCATCTCTTATGTGATTGCTCGAGCGTTAAGTGCCTTAAGAATTACCCCAAATGTATTGACGTTATTTGGCGTGCTGACTGCAACGGCTGCACTCTTCTATCCATTGTCAGTAGTTGCGTTGATCTTCCTCGTTCTCTCCCTGATTTGTGATGGCGTTGATGGAAGCGTCGCAATAGTTTCAGGCAAGGTAAGCCAATTTGGTGCAACCCTTGATGCCATCGCCGACCGAATCACCGAAGGACTCTGGTTCTTCGCCCTGTATCAATGGGGGATTCCACCAGAGTTTTGTTTAGCGCTATTTGCCCTGGCACTCACACAGGAATATGCCCGAGCACGTATGGCATCCCTTGGGTTTCACGAAATTGGCGTAGTCACAATTGCGGAACGACCTGTGCGTGCCAGTGCAATTGCGATCTTTATGGTTCTGGATCTACTTAGCTTTTCTTTTGCGCCAGTTGCAATCTATATCTTTACCGCGATGGCAACCTTTAGTGTCTATCAAGTGATGAGAGCTGCTCGCCGCCATCTTGGGTAATAATTGCTTGAGCAACAATCTCAGCGCTCAAACCAACAAGAGGTAAACCTCCACCAGGGTGCGCACTTCCGCCGACACAGTAGAGACCTTTTAAGGGACTGCGATTTTTGGCACGATTAAATGCACTCCGTGATCCATTACTGGAAGTGCCATAGATAGATCCACCAGGAGCTAGGACACTCATTTCTAAATCTGCGGGAGTGCGAATCTCTAAGAGCTCAAGGCGATTGCGCACTGGTATTCCATGGGACTCAATGCGATCAATAATCTTCTGCGCATACTGATTTGCAAAATCTTGATCGCTCCAATCAAAGGCATCGACTCCATGACGAGGAGCGTTAACTAAAACAAACCAGGCCTCATGCCCCTTCTTCTCGACCATCGTCTCATCGTGTGGAGCACAGATATAGATCGTTGGATCATCTACTGGAACCTTCTTGCTAAAAATTGATTCGAACTCCTGATCATAATTTTCAGGGAAGAGAACTGTGTGATGCTCAAGTCTT
>JBILXG010000039.1:0-6580 GCA_044369465.1 Candidatus Planktophila sp. | reverse complement strand
GCCGCTTGCGATCAGCTCTGCACGCGTTGCAAAGTCAATGCCATAAAAACATGGCCATTTCACTGGTGGACTCGAAATACGGACGTGAATTTCAAGAGCGCCTGCCTCGCGCAACATACGAACAATTGCGCGCTGAGTATTTCCACGCACGATGGAGTCATCGACGACAACAATTCTTTTGCCTTCGATGATCTCGCGCAAAGGGTTGAGTTTGAGACGAATACCGAGTTGTCTAATTGTCTGTGAAGGTTGGATAAATGTGCGACCGACGTATGAGTTCTTGACTAGTCCAAGTCCGTAAGGAATTCCAGATTCTTGGGCATAACCAATTGCGGCGGGGGTTCCAGATTCCGGAACTGGAATTACCAGATCAGCTTTGACTGGTGCTTCAATGGCAAGTTTCTTTCCGATGCGCACTCTAGTGGCGTGCACACTCTGCCCAGCAATTGATGTATCTGGGCGAGCAAGATAGACATACTCAAAGATGCAACCTTTAGGTTCAGGAACTGCCCACATCTGCGAACGGATTCCATCTTCATTAATGATTAAGAACTCACCTGGTTCCACCTCGCGAACGAATGCAGCACCAACAATATCGAGTGCGGCAGATTCAGATGCGACAACCCAGCCACGCTCGAGTTTTCCGATAACAAGTGGACGAACGCCGTGGCGATCACGCGCGGCGTATAAAGTGCGTTCATCCATAAAAACAAGTGAAAAGGCACCTTGAAGTAAAGGCAAAACAGCAAGCGCACTTGCCTCAACATTTTTCTCATGCTGCAGACCAATCAACGCTGTCATGATTTCCGTATCGGTCGTTGCACCGCGCTCATTCTTTGCAGATGGCTCAAGTTTTGCCACCATCTCAGCAAGATCACCAGTATTGGTCAGATTGCCATTGTGGGCTAAAGCCAGTGTGCCGTACTTAGTTGGACGCAGGGTTGGCTGCGCATTTACCCAGGTACTTGAACCCGTGGTGCTATATCGGGTGTGACCGATAGCAAGATCTCCTGGCAGTGTTGCCAAATCTGATTCAGTAAATACTTGTGAGACCAAACCCATATCTTTAAACACAACGATACGTTCTCCATCAGATGTTGCAATTCCAGCAGATTCTGTTCCACGATGTTGCAAAGCATAGAGACCGTAGAAAGTTAGCTTTGCAACCTCTTCATCTGGAGCCCAGACACCAAAGACGCCACATGCATCTTGTGGCCCTTTATCATCGCCAGGATAGTTGTGATTGAGTAATCCATCTGCGCGGCGGCTCATGAGGAGATCCTATTCGCAAGTGGCAGAAGCGCAGAGAGATCGGCGCGCGCTCCAGATGCGTTAATCAATCCTTCTGCAAGAGCTTCCGTCCATCTTTTCTCACCACTAGCAAGTGCCAACCAAGTATTTGCATCCATCTCAATCACATTCGGCGGCGTACCGCGCGTATGTGTTGGCCCTTCCCCGCATTGCACAGCTGCATACGGGGGAATTCGAACTTCAATTGCGCGACCGGGTGAGAGGCGGACAAGCTCTGCCAAAGATGCCTTAACCTGTTCGAGGATGATGGGATCGCGCATAACTTATCCAAACAGTTTCTGGAAGGTAGATGTATGTGCGATGCGAAGTTCATCGAGTGAAATCTCTACCTCGTTGATGATGAGAGCGTCTCCACCTGTGATGCCAAGATAAGTCAAAGGAATATCTCCAGCTGCTTCCTTTAGCGCTGCAGTCTGTGATGCTTCAACTGCAACAACAACTCGACCAGGAGTTTCGACAAGTAGATTCATGCCAGGATTTGTCAGAGTAATTGTTGCGCCAACGTTGTGACGTAAGACCATCTCGGTAAGCGATGCGGTAAGTCCGCCTTGGCTTAAATCATGGGCAGCGCTAAAAATCTTCTCGGTGCGACCCTTAACCAAGAGCTTGATAAGGCGCATTTCACGCTGCAAATCAGCGGTTGGTGCCTGTCCCCCACGCATTCCGTGGAGATAAGCCCATTCGGATCCAGATAAGTTCTCATCACTTGCACCGATTAAATAAAGTTCAAGTCCAGCGCGATCAAAACTCATCGGCGTACGAGTGCGTACATCATCAATGACGCCAAGAACTCCAATGACTGGTGTTGGCAAGATTGCTACTTCACCAGTCTGGTTATAGAAGGAAACGTTGCCACCTGTTACAGGAAGACCCATCTCAAGACAGCCATCGGCAAGGCCGCGCACAGTTTCAGCAAATTGCCACATCACTCCTGGATCTTCAGGAGATCCGAAGTTAAGGCAGTTTGTTACGGCAAGTGGGATTGCGCCCGCTGTTGCAATATTGCGTGATGCCTCAGCAAGTGCCAACTTTGCACCTTCATATGGATTCAGGTAAGACCAATTTGCGTTGGCATCTGTGGCTACTGCGACACCTAGATGTGTCTTCTCATCGATGCGAACCATTCCAGAGTCATCTGGTTGTGATTGCACAGTATTTCCCTGTACATAACGATCGTATTGATTGGTTACCCAACTTTTGTCTGCCAAGTTAGGAGTTGCTGCCATCATCAAGATTGCCGCTTTAATCTCTTGCGCACTTTGTGGAATAACAGGATTAATCACTTCAGCGTTAACGCGCGCAATGTAGGCTGGCTCAGCCAATGGGCGTGAGTAAACCGGACCCTCATGGGCCACAGTGCGTGGTGGAACATCAACGATGAGTTCGCCGTGCCAGGTGATTTCGAGGCGATCGCCATCTGTGACTTCACCGATTACGGTGACTGTCACATCCCACTTCTTACAGATTTCAAGGAAACGATCAATCTTGCTCGGTTCAACAATTGCGCACATACGTTCTTGCGACTCCGACATCAAAATTTCTTCTGGAGATAACGTCGCATCGCGTAGCGGAACGCGATCTAACTCAACCTTCATGCCGCCGCTACCGCCTGAAGCTAGCTCGCTGGTGGCACACGATAAGCCTGCCCCGCCTAGATCTTGGATGCCTACAACGAGATCTTCAGCAAAGATCTCTAGCGAACATTCAATAAGAACTTTCTCAACAAAGGGATCTCCCACTTGTACTGCAGGGCGCTTTGCAGGTCCTGT
This sequence comes from Candidatus Planktophila sp., assembly GCA_044369465.1. GTDB lineage: Bacteria > Actinomycetota > Actinomycetes > Nanopelagicales > Nanopelagicaceae > Planktophila. Next base: position 3,500 of record JBILXG010000039.1, on the reverse strand, counting down.
AGCTTCGAAAGTTTCTGATGCAAGGACAGATACGCCGCCGATTCCATCGCCGCCAGTCTTTGCACCATAGAGCACGACGAGATTTCCAGCACCGGCAGCTTTAGCTAATTTGATGTCGCTATGTTTCATCACGCCAACGCAGAGTGCGTTGACCAGTGGGTTACCTAAATATGTTTCATCAAATACAACTTCTCCGCCGATATTCGGCAAACCTAAACAGTTTCCATATCCGCCAACACCTGCAATCACACCAGGTAACACTCGACGTGTATCTGGGGCATCGGCTGGACCAAAGCGAAGTGGATCCATCACTGCGATTGGACGTGCACCCATCGTCAAAATATCGCGGACGATTCCGCCAACACCTGTTGCAGCACCTTGGTATGGCTCAATAAATGATGGGTGGTTGTGGGATTCGACTTTAAATGTCACTGCATAGCCTTGTCCGACATCGACAACGCCAGCATTTTCACCGATACCTACAAGGAGCGCATCTGATTTAACAGCCTTATCACCAAATTGTTTGAGGTGAACTTTCGATGATTTGTAAGAACAATGCTCAGACCACATCACCGAATACATCGCGAGCTCTGATGAAGTCGGCCTGCGACCTAAAATTTCTTTGATGCGAGCGTACTCATCACTTTTGAGGCCAAGTTCAGCAAAAGGTTGCACGGTATCTGGATTGCTGGTGGCAATTGCAACGGTATCAAGCGCCATTACTTCACCATCGCCTTCAAGACTGATGTGAAGAATCCGAGGCCATCGGTACTTGGGCCGGTAAGAGTTTCAATGGCATGCTCTGGATGAGGCATCAAACCAACGATGTTTCCACGCTCATTTGTAATGCCTGCAATGAGATTGCGTGATCCGTTGGGATTTTCACCTACATAGCGAGCAACAATGCGTCCTTCGCCCTCTAACTGCGCCAGAGTCTGGTCATCACATTGGAAAGAGCCTTCACCATTTTTTAGTGGAATAAGAATCTCTTGACCCTTGGTGTAATCAGAGGTCCACGCCGTTGCGTTGTTTTCAATGACTAGCTTCTGATCGCGACAGAGAAAGTGGAGATCTTTATTGCGAGTCAGCGCACCAGGAAGCAAATGTGCCTCGCATAAAACTTGAAAACCATTACAGATTCCAAGAAGTGGCATTCCGCCGTTAGCTGCATCAATTACTTTTGTCATAACAGGGGCAAAACGACTAATTGCACCACAGCGAAGATAGTCACCGTATGAAAATCCGCCTGGCAAGATCACCGCATCTACACCTTTGAGATCTGCCTCATCGTGCCAAAGCGATATCGCAGTGGTTCCAGCAACAGAAGCTGCGCGTAACGCATCTCGATCATCGAGAGTCCCTGGAAAAGTGATGACACCTACCTTCATGCCTGCACCGTTACTACATAGGTCTCGATGACTGGGTTAGCTAGAAGTGTTGCTGCAGCTTTTTCGATATCTGCCATCTGTGCCGCGGTCGGTGTTCCTTCAATCTCAATTTCAAATCTCTTACCCTGGCGAACACTTTTGGCGAAGGTAAATCCAAGACGGGGAAGCGCGGCACCCACTGCAACACCTTGTGGGTCTAAAATCTCTGGCTTGAGCATTACTTCTACAACGATGATCGCCATTGTTATTCCCCTTAGTGCTTAGAACTTGCTGCCGGTGATTGTGTAATACGCCTGGTGGTATCGCTGCGCAGTTTTCTCGATGATCTCTGCGGGCAATTCTGGTGGCGGGCTCTTCTTATCCCAGCCAGATGATGTGAGGTAATCGCGAACAAATTGCTTATCGAATGAGGCACCCGGATTAGTCGCATCCCAGAAGCGCGAAGAATCAGGCGTCAGAGCTTCATCTCCGAGGGTTATTTCGCCGCTGCTATCTAGGCCAAATTCGAATTTTGTATCAGCCAGAATAATGCCACGAGAAGAAGCAAACTCAGCAGCGGTTGCATACAGCTTTAGCGTGTATTCGCGCAGCGCCTCTGCGTGCTCTTGCCCAACAATTGCTGCGGCAGAATCAAAATCAATATTGATATCGTGATCGCCGATGGCTGCCTTTGTTGCAGGAGTAAAGATTGGCGTTGGAAGTTGGGATCCATCAACAAGACCATCAGGAAGTCCAATGCCGCAGACTTTCTTATCTGCTTGATACTCCTTAAGTCCGCTGCCAGTGAGATATCCGCGTGCTACACATTCGATCTCGAACATTTTCAGTGGCTTTACGATGACAGCTCGATCACTTACCGCATCAGGAACATCATCGCTGATGATGTGATTGCCAATAATGTCTTCTAACAGTTCAAACCAGAAGAGTGAGAGCTGGGTAAGAATCGCACCTTTATCTGGAATCGTTGTCGGCAGCACCCAATCAAATGCGCTGATGCGATCTGATGCCACAAGTAGTATCTCGCCGGAATCATTTGTGTAGAGGTCGCGAACTTTTCCCGTGCGCAGGTGATCCCACCCAGAAACCTGTGCTGCCGGCGGTGGACCGGCAAGGCCGAAGCCGCTCACCGGATAGAGCCGGGTTTGTACTGCGCTGCGGCAGGATGCGCGGATGTAATCGCCTCAATGCGACTCACAACTCGAGCAATGTGCTGGCGAGCATCGCCAGTAAATTCAAGTGGTGCGCTGATCAATTGATCGAGTGCACTTCTATCAAGTGGAATTCGCACATCTGCTGCCAATGCATCTAACATCGTATTTGCTTGGCCTTCGCGCATTGCAAGAGCAGCCTTTACAGCGTGCTCCTTAATTACTTCGTGTGCGACTTCGCGGCCAACTCCAGCTTTGACTGCTGCCATCAAAATCTTTGTCGTTGCCAGAAACGGCAGGTAGCGCTCGAGTTCTGCTGCGATTACTGCAGGAAATGCTCCGAATTCGTTAAGAACTGTAAGGGTTGTTTCAAGTAAGCCATCCATTGCGTAGAAGGCATCGGCAATTGCAACGCGACGAACAACGCTGCATGAGACATCGCCTTCATTCCATTGATCACCTGCTAATTCAGAGACCATCGATGAATATCCGCGCAGGATTACTGCAAGACCATTAATACGCTCGCAGGAACGTGTGTTCATCTTATGAGGCATTGCAGAAGATCCGACTTGGCCTTGTTTAAAGCCTTCAGTGACAAGTTCGGCACCTGCCATCAAACGTATTGATGTTGCAAGCGAGGAAGGAGATGCGGCTAATTGAACGAGTGTGGTCAGAACATCGTAATCAAATGATCGTGGGTAGATCTGACCGGTGGAATCAAGAACGTGCGCAAAGCCGAGTTCGGCGGCAACTTTCTGTTCGAGTGAATGATGCGCTTGTGATGAACCTAAGAGATCGATTGAATCTTGCGCAGTTCCTACTGGGCCTTTAATTCCACGCATTGGATAGCGCCCTTGCAGTGCAACTAAACGCTCGTAGGCGAAGAGAAGTTCTTCGGCCGCACTTGCAAATCGCTTTCCAAGTGTTGTGATCTGTGCAGGAACATTATGTGAACGTCCTGCAA
>JBILXG010000003.1:0-20789 GCA_044369465.1 Candidatus Planktophila sp. | reverse complement strand
AGCGAGATTGCTCGAGCGCTCTGCCAACCATTGAAATTTGAGATTCCTACATAACGTGCTTTTCCGGAAGTGTATGCAAAATCTAAAGCCGAGAGAGTATCTTCGAGCGCGACATCTGCATCCCACGAATGAATCTGCCAGATATCGACGTAGTCGGTGCCTAAGCGCGAGAGAGATTTCTCGAGTTCGCCGATCAGGAAATGTCGAGAATTGTTTACAGTTCTCACACCGTCGGGATAAGAGACACCGGCCTTTGTGGCGATTACGACATCATCGCGATTGAAGAAAGTTCCAACTAAGCCACCGATGACGCGCTCGGAATCACCATCGGCATAACTCGCAGCGGTATCTATGAAGTTTCCGCCTGCCTCAATATAACTTCGCATCTGTTCAGCGGCCTCATGCGTATCGGTATCGCGACCCCATGTCATTGTGCCGAGGCCAAGGCGGGATATTTCAAGCCCACTCTTTCCCGCACGTCTGATTTCCATGGTTCTCACCCTAGCAAGCCAACTGTGACAAAGAGCGTTAATCTTGGCGAATGGCACGAATCGTTCTCTTACGTCATGCGCATTCGGTTGCCAACGAAAAAAATGTTTTGGCTGGGCGAACTCCCGGAATTGCTTTGAGTAAAACTGGAAGAGAGCAGGCTTTGCAATTAGTAAACCGGATCGGCGCAGCTGAATTTGATGAAATCGCCGTGAGTCCCATGCAGCGATGTAGAGAAACAATTGATCCTTGGCTCGCAGCCGCTTCTGCCCAATCTCGAGTAGTTGTAGATGAATCTATCTCTGAGGTCGATTACGGCAACTGGAGTGGTAAGAGTCTGGCCTCATTGAGACGGAAATCGCAATGGAAAGTGGTGCAGGAATTCCCTAGTCAGATGGTCTTTCCAGATGGAGAATCCATTCTTGAAATGCAGGGGAGGGCGTTATCTGGTTTTTATCGCCTCAACTCTCTTAAGGGTAGGCGTCCACGACTGATGGTCAGCCACGGAGATGTGATCAAATCAATTGTTGCGCACTGCTTGGGAATGCATTTGGATCAATTCCAACGCCTAGTCATTGAACCAGCCTCAATCACCATCATCGACACCGACGAAGGCATGAGTCGATTGGTGCGCTTTAACGATGTCAAAGGTTTCTTGAAGTCAGGTTCCTCTACAACTGGAACACATCAATCGGCCCTCGGTGGCTCGACTGGAAATTCAAATAAATGAGTTCTCAGCAGTGGTCATTTGAACAACCCGATCGTTTCATTGTTGGAACAATTGGTGCTCCGGGAGAGCGTGAGTTTTATTTTCAGATTCGAGAGAAGAACATACTCATCTCACTTGCTACCGAAAAATCTCAAGCTGCAGCGCTGGCAGAGCGAATTACTACGATAATTCGAGAGATAAAGAAGAGTGCGCCCCTGAGCGCTGTGAAATCAGCACCTCAAGATGATCAACCACTCGAACTCCCACTCGATAGTGAATTCGTCGTAGGCGCAATAGGAATCGCATTCGATCCATCTCTTCTGGAGATAGAAATCTCATTTCGTGCCCAGGATGATGAAGATAACGAGGATGAGGATTCTGGTCCAGTGGTTGAAGTTCATCTCGATTTATCTATGGCTCAAGCCTTTGCGCAACGAACGATGGCTCTCGTGGCTGCCGGTCGTCCACTCTGTCCATTTTGCACTTCTCCGATAGATCCACGAGGACATCTCTGTCCTCGTGCTAACGGTTATCGGCGATGACAGCGCTAGATAGATCGTGGGTGAAGGAAAGTCTTGACCATCTGACCCATGGAGAAATTGAGATCACAGGTCGCCTCGTAGATGCATCTAATGCAACACTTTTCGGTCTTATGCACCATGAAGGTTCGGCGATGGAAGTAATCTACAAACCGATAGCCGGCGAACGACCTTTGTGGGACTTTCCCGATGGCACACTTGCAGATCGAGAGTATGCGGCATTCCTCTTTAGTGATCAGACAGGATTTGATTTGGTTCCACCGACAATCCTGCGTGAGGGTCCAGCCGGTCTAGGTATGGTGCAGCGGTGGATTGATGTTGATGAGGAAGTTGAACTCGGAAAGTACTTCTCGCAAGACCGCGCGGAGCTACGATCTCTAGCTCTCTTCGATGCGATCATTAATAATACCGATCGCAAAATTGGTCATCTTTTGCCAGACCAAAATGGCCATCTCTTTGCCTGTGACCACGGAGTTACCTTCCACAGTGAGGATAAGTTGCGAACTGTTCTCTGGCAGTGGGCTGGTGATTCTTTGACGGCAGGAGAATTAGAGATGCTTGCCAAGACAATCGCTTTTATTGATACAAATACAGAAGAGTTAAATTCTCATCTGACTGCAGATGAAATAGACGCCACGAAAAAGCGGATTTTCACACTGCAAGCAAACGCTGTGATGCCCTTGCCCAGCGAAGATTGGCCAGCAATTCCCTGGCCGGCATATTAGGATTTACAAATGAAATCGTGGGCGAACTTATCGTTGAATACAGATCCTCATGGGCGAAGAGTTACGACGCCTCTCGCACTCTTTAATACAAGCAGTCAGAAGGTTGAAACGCTCCCGTTAAAAGATTTCTACCGGCTCTACGTCTGCGGAATTACGCCATACGATGCGACACATTTAGGTCATGCAGCCACTTATGTCACTTTTGATCTTATCAATCGATACTTGAGATTTAATGGAGCCAAAGTTTCTTTCGTTGAAAACATCACAGATATCGATGATCCACTTCTTGAAAGAGCCGAACGTGATGGCGTGGATTGGAAGGATCTTGCTCTATCTCAGATCGAGCTCTTTCGCGGAGACATGGTTGCCCTCCATGTCATCCCACCAGATCACTATGTGGGTGTCGTAGAGGCGATGCAGATTATTGTTGACGCCGTATCTGCATTGGAGAAGGAAGACTCAACTTACAAAGTTGACGACGACTTGTATTTCCGTGTTCGTCTGGATCCAGAATTCCTTTCGAGATCACACCTGACCGAGGCCAATGCGATGGAGTATTTCGCCGAACGTGGGGGAGATCCACAGCGTTCTGGTAAGCATGATCCGTTTGATGCTCTTGTCTGGAAAGCACAACGAGATGGTGAACCAGGTTGGTCAAGTCCATTCGGAGTAGGTCGCCCAGGTTGGCATATCGAATGCTCTGCCATCGCCCTGCACTATTTGAAACCAAACCCAGATGATGAGTTTGCAATTGATATTCAAGGTGGCGGTAGCGATCTGATTTTTCCACACCACGATATGTCGGCGTCACAAGGCTTCGTTGCAACAGGTCAGAAATTTGCACGCTTCTTCGTTCATGCCGGAATGATCGGTCTTGATGGTACAAAGATGAGTAAATCTTTGGGCAATCTCATCTTTGTTTCTCGACTCATCAATGAAGGTGTTGAACCGATGGCGATTCGTCTCGCTCTATTTGGTCATCATTATCGAAGCGACCATATGTGGGAGTCTCATGAGATTCCACAAGCCTCAAAATTCTTAGATCGCATACGTCTCAACTTAGCCCGCATTGAAGTTGCACCAACGGAGAGCCTGATCACTGAGATCCTTGCAGCATTAGCAAGTGATTTAGACACTGTTCGGGTTCTCGAACTCATCGACGAGTGGTGCAGCAAAACCGAAGCGGGGTCTTTCGGAGGTTCTGCAGGTCAGTTGTCACGAGTTCTCGATGATCTACTGGGACTAGCGATTTAAGTCAGTTTTCGTTCTGCCTACGGAGAAATCTTTCAAGTTCTCGTGCGATCTCATCTCCTGAAACATCCTTGAATTCAGCAGCATCTTTACTTTCTTCCAAAGCCTTCACATACTCAGAGACCTCAGCATCCTCTTCTGCCATCTCGGATACTTCGTTCTCCCACTCCGTCGCCTGGTGACTGAGATCTGCGAGTGCGATAGATATGTCAAGGAAGTCCTCGACTGCGTTTACGAGTGCAAGGGTCGCCTTCGGCGATGGGGAATTTGATGCGTAGTGCGGCAAACCAGCCCACAACGAAACGCAATCGATTCCGCGTTTCATACAACCATCACTGATGATCCCAATAATTCCAGTGGGTCCTTCATATTTACTTATCTCAACACCGAGTCGAGCAGCGATATCGGGATGGCCACCGCTGCCACTGACAGATATTGGGCGAGTGTGAGGCGCATCGGCAAGCATCGCTCCCATGGTGACAACGAGCTCTACCTCTAAATCGTCAGCAAGATCAAGTAAGAGTGAGGTGAATGTCTTCCATCTCATAGAGGGTTCTACACCTAGCACCAAGACGAAATCATTTTCAAGATGCGGCGTGCTCAATCCATACACTTGAGTAGATGGCCAGTTCACTGATCTCACAAGAGAATCATCAACGCTGATCATTGGGCGATTTACTTGGAAATCATAGAAATCTTCAGGCTCATATTCCGCAATCAGAATTGCATGAGCAGCGCTTCCACTTTGGTCTAGATTTTCAAGGAGATGAGTAAGAGCGCCAGAAGCTGCTTCGCCAGCATCGCTCCAACCAGAGAATGCTGCGATCATGACAGGGCGTCTGAGCAGTGGGATCTGATAAATCTCCATATCGCTCACCTTAAGGTAACCTTCACGTCGTGACGAGCGCAAAACCACCTTCCGAGCTAAGAAAAGCTCTCGCCTCTCGAGTCGTAATCGCAGACGGCGCTATGGGAACGATGCTCCAAGCGGCCGATCCAAGCCTCGAAGATTTCCAAGGCCATGAAGGTTGCAACGAGATCCTCAATATATCTCGTCCCGATGTTGTCCGCTCGGTCCACGATGCATATTTGGCGGTTGGCGTTGACGCCATTGAAACAAATACCTTCGGCGCAAACTGGGCCAACTTAGCTGAGTATGGAATTGAAGATCGCATCTACGAACTTGCACACGCAGGTGGAGTTATCGCCCGTCAGGCTGCTGATGCATTCTCAACTGCGGATAAACCTCGATTCGTTCTCGGCTCTTTAGGCCCAGGAACAAAGTTACCCAGCCTTGGACACACGACCTATAAACATCTACGAGATGCCTATGAAGTCGCTTCGCAGGGCCTAGTCGATTCAGGCGCTGACGCTCTTCTCATTGAGACAACTCAAGATTTGCTGCAAGCAAAGGCTGCTGTCAATGGTGCACGTGCCGCAATAGACAAGAGCGACCGTGACATTATTTTGATTGCACAAGTGACCGTTGAAACCACAGGCACAATGCTTCTTGGCTCGGAAATCGGAGCTGCTCTCAACGCATTGGAGCCGCTGAACATCGATCTCATCGGTTTGAACTGTGCAACAGGCCCTGCGGAGATGTCTGAGCATTTACGTTATCTAAGCAAGAACGCACAGTGTGCAATCTCGGTAATGCCGAATGCGGGATTGCCACAACTAGGACCTAAGGGTGCAACGTATCCGCTAGGTCCGGATGCTCTCGCTCAAGCCCTTGCTACCTTTGTTGATGACTACAAAATCACATTGATCGGCGGTTGCTGTGGAACTACGCCAGAGCATATGGCTGCAGTTGTTGATCGTTTAGATCGTAAAGAAGTTACTGCACGTACATCTCACGCCGATCCTGGAGCTTCTTCGCTCTATCAGTACGTTCCATTTAGACAGCAGAACGCCTTTCTCGCAATTGGTGAGCGCACAAATGCCAATGGTTCACGCGCATTTAGAGACTCACTCATTTCTGAGAACTGGGAGACCTGCGTAGAGATCGCGCGCGATCAAATTCGCGACGGCGCTCATATGCTTGATCTCTCAATCGATTACGTTGGTCGCGACGGTGTGGCAGATATGCGTGAGATTGCCAGTCGCTTTGCTACTTCCTCAACGCTACCGATTATGTTGGACTCAACCGAGCCACAAGTTTTACAAGCTGGCTTAGAGCAATTAGGTGGACGTTGTGTTATCAACTCTGTTAATTATGAGGATGGAGACGGGCCAACTTCACGTTTTGCTCGCATCATGCCCCTTGTGGTGGAACATGGCGCATCTGTCGTTGCTCTCACCATTGACGAAGAAGGTCAGGCTCGCACCGCCGAATGGAAATTACGCGTTGCTCGCAGATTGATAGCCGATCTTGTAGATAACTGGGGGATGGCTGTCGGCGATATCCTCATTGACACACTCACATTCCCGATAGCTACGGGGCAAGAAGAAACTCGTCGAGACGGTCTCGAAACAATAAATGCGATCCGTACTCTCAAAGCTGAGTTCCCAGATGTGCAGACAACCCTTGGCGTAAGTAACGTCTCTTTTGGTCTCAACCCTGCTGCCCGCGTTGTTCTTAACTCTGTCTTTTTGCATGAGTGCGTCGCCGCAGGACTTGATTCTGCAATTGTTCACCCGTCAAAGATCATGCCATTAGCACGCATCGATGAAGCTCAGCGAAAAGTTGCACTAGACCTTATCTACGATAGGCGTGAGTACAACGGCGAAGATTGCACCTACGATCCACTTAACGCCTATCTGCAGCTTTTCGAGGGTGTTGAGCTTGCCGCATCACGAAATGTTCGTGCAGCAGAGCTCGCTGCTCTGCCTTTAGAGGAACGTCTGCAACGCCGAATCATTGATGGTGAGAAAGTTGGTCTCACAGACGATCTTGATCTCGCGATGAAATCAGGGATTGCACCACTAGCGATTATTAACGATCATCTCCTTGAGGGAATGAAGATTGTTGGCGAGCTCTTCGGTAAGGGCGAGATGCAGTTGCCATTCGTCCTGCAGTCAGCTGAAGTAATGAAGACAGCCGTTGCGTATCTCGAGCCACATATGGAGAAGATCGATGACGAGGGTCGTGGCTCAATCCTGCTGGCAACTGTAAAGGGAGACGTTCACGACATTGGTAAGAACCTTGTCGATATCATTCTTTCGAATAATGGTTATCGTGTGGTCAATATCGGAATTAAACAGACCATTAATCAGATTATTGATGCGGCTCAAGAGTCAGATGTGGACGCCATTGGAATGTCCGGTCTGCTTGTTAAATCAACAGTCATCATGCGCGAAAATCTGCAAGAGCTCACTGCACGCGGATTAGATGAGAAGTGGCCTGTCATTCTCGGTGGAGCAGCGCTCACTCGTGCGTTCGTCGAAGTTGATCTAGCGAACGAGTTTGCGGGCGAAGTGCGTTATGCGCGAGATGCATTTGAAGGTCTCCACTTGATGGATGCCATCATGGGCGTAAAAAAAGGTGTGCCTGGCGCAGCCCTGCCTGCCTTGCGTGAACGCAAAGTAAAAATGGTTGCAAAGCCCGTAACAGATGAACCTGCTGATACCAGGCGCAGCGATGTTGCAACAGATATTGATATCCCGAAAGCACCGTTCTTTGGCTCCCGCATTGTCAAAGGAATTCCTCTAGCCGACTACGTTGAGATGCTTGATGAGCGCGCACTCTTTGTCGGTCAGTGGGGACTTAAAGGAAATCGCGGTGAGTATGAAGCGATGGTTGAAAGTGAAGGTCGTCCGCGACTTCGCGCCTTGCTCAACCAAGTTCAGTCGCAAGGTTGGCTTAACGCCGCTGTCGTCTACGGCTATTTCCCTTGCGTTAGTGAAGGTAATGATTTAGTTGTCTTGAATCACGAAGGACCGGATGCAGGTAAAGAGCGAGTGAGATTCTCCTTCCCGCGCCAGTCTAGAGATCGCAGACTCTGTCTCTCTGACTTCTTCGCTTCGCGTGAGTCCGGCAAAATCGACGTGGTTTCATTCCACGTCGTGACTATGGGCAGCGTTGTTTCAGATGCTGCTGCGAAGTTATTCGCTGAAAACAAGTATCGCGAATATATGGAGCTTCATGGCCTATCTGTTCAACTGACCGAAGCCCTCGCCGAACATTGGCATGCTCGCATTCGCGAAGAGATGAGTGTGCGCGATCTCGATGCTCCGGATCTGGCTGGCATTCTCGATCAAGGCTATCGCGGTTCCCGTTACTCATTTGGTTACCCAGCGTGTCCAGATATCGAGCAGCAGATTCAACTCTGCGAACTTCTCGATCCGGGTCGAATCGGTGTTGAACTTTCAGAAGAATTCCAACTTCACCCAGAACAGTCCACGTCAGCAATCATTGTTCATCATCCAGAAGCAAAGTACTTTAACGCGAACTAATCTTGATGACTTTTTCAGCAGCGTTCTTCGACATGGACGGTCTTTTCTTAGACTCTGAACCACAATGGCATCAATCCCAGCAGGAGATTTGTGCTCGTTATTCGTACTCATGGGATGACGATGATCAACGCATCTGTATCGGTGGTCCGCTCTCACGCGTGGGGGATTACATCTCGGATATTTGTGCCCACGATATGTCGGGTCCTCAGGTCGTCGAAGAGCTGACTCAGATGATGCTGGTAAAGCTTTCAACAAAAGCGATCCTTATGCCGGGTGCATTTGATGCGGTTGAGAGAGTTAAACAAGTCATGCCCGTTGCGCTGGTCAGTGCGAGTCCACGAATCTTGATGGATGCCGCATTAACTACTCTTCCTGAAAATTTCTTCAAGTTTACGATTAGCGCAGACGATGTTATTCGCACAAAGCCATTCCCTGATCCGTATCTCGAAGCTGCACATCGGATGGGCGTAGCGCCGGCATCGTGTGTTGTCTTTGAGGACTCGCTTACTGGGATCGCATCCGCAAAGAGTGCAGGCTGTGCGGTCGTCGCGGTACCACATTATGTTGATGTTGCACTCGCACCAAAGGTAAGAGTCGTGACGTCATTAGAGGAAGTATCGTTGGATTTTCTTGAAAGTTTTTATAACGCCATCTAGATTAATTGTGCGCTGGGCAAATAGTTTTGAAGAAGCACCAATCACACAATCTGCTTGCTTTAGGCGGGAAGTGATCACTCTCAATTGCAGCGATGATCTCGTCGGCGATCTGCAGCAACTTCTTCTCAGTAGATAGAAGCTCTCTCTCAGTAGGCGAACTCTTAACACTGCGCGAATCACCTAAATAATGCAGAACGAGAAGGGCTGGTATCACTCCATGTAAACGCCAGTAGAGAAGGGCGTACACCCTTAGTTGGAAGAGTGCCTTCTCTTCCCAGCCAGCTTTAGGTGATTTTCCGCTTTTATAATCAACGATGCGAACTTCGCCAGTTGGTGCCACATCGATTCGGTCGACATAGCCATGAAGGTAGACCGATGGACTAAGATCCTGTTCTAGATGCATTTCTCGATGTGTAGCTTCAAAGGTCTCTGGCTTCTCCAACTCAAAGTAATTTTTCAGTAGGGCGGCGACTCGATCGAACCACTCTTTCTCATTTGTAACGAGCTCTGCCAAGGCTGGTTTTTCCGTTACCTGCACTCTCCAACGTTCAGGTGCCATCTCAACAGCGGATGCATGGTTTCGTTGCGTAGGTGGCAAGTCGAAGAGATCTTCAAGGATGCTATGAATTAGAGTTCCACGTTCTGCATCGATACTTGGTGGTTCAGGAAGTTGCTCAATAACTCGATATTTATAGAGACGCGGACAGTTGTTAAATTCGCTCATTCGGCTAGGGGAGAGGCGAATGTGGGTCACATGCGAGACCATACCGTTACCGAAGTGACTTTCCTCGCCTAAGATAGCGCCGTGTCCATTACTCCCGAAAACGCTTACCCTCGCGCCAGAACACCTGGGTACTTCGCCGCGGGAGATCGAATTCAACTTACCGATCCCAAAGGAAAGCTCTACAGCTTCACGATTACCCCAGGGAAAGAGTGGCACACCCATAAAGGTTGGATTGTTCACGATGAACTGATCGGATTGCCGGAAGGATCAGTTGTTTCAACAACCGCTGGACTTAAGTTCACAGCATTCATCCCTCTGCTATCTGATTACGTTCTCTCTATGCCTCGTGGTGCAACGATTGTCTACCCAAAGGATGCGGCGATGATTGTTGGAGTCGCCGATGTATATCCCGGCGCTCATGTTCTCGAAGCGGGCGTTGGAAGTGGAGCACTCTCACTCTCGCTCCTGAGGGCAGTTGGACCAGGTGGATCACTCGATTCTTTCGAGCGACGAGAAGACTTCGCAGAGATTGCACGTTCAAATGTTGAAAACTATTTCGGCTCACTTCCAGATCATTGGTCATTAACTGTTGGTTCTGTGCAAGAAATTGATGATGAAAAGATCTATGACCGAGTGATCCTTGACATGCTTGCACCATGGGAATGCGTTGAGATGGCGGCAAAAGTTCTACGTCCGGGCGGAGTTTTTCTGGCATATGTCGCGACAACAACCCAGCTCTCTGCAACAGCTGAAGCGCTTAAGAGCGATGGACATTTCACCGAACCTGAAAGTTCGGAGACGATTGTTCGCGGCTGGCACCACGAGGGTCTTGCAGTAAGACCACAGCAACGAATGATCGGCCACACAGGATTCTTGATTCAAAGTCGTCGCATGGCTCCGGGAGTTGAAGTTTTGGCTCGTCGGCGACGCCCAGCAAAGGGTGCCTACGGTGTCGCGGAAGAGTGAGCGTCTTGTCAATCTGACAATTGCACTTCTGGCGACAAAGAGATACCTAACAAAGAGTGAAATATTTCGTACAGTTGAGGGATATGAAGGTGCGCCCGAAGCGATGGAGCGCATGTTTGAGCGAGATAAAGATGACCTTCGTAGTTTAGGAATCGGCATTGAACTCGGGACCTTTGATCCACTTTTTGAAGATGAGGCCGGTTATCGAATAACTCCATCTAGTTATCAACTCAATCTAGGGGAGTTGGATGGAACCGATATCGCGCTCTTGTCCGTTGCAGCTTCTGCTTGGACGGGTGCAGCCTTAGAGAAAGAATCAACTTCGGCGCTTATCAAACTGGCATCTATGGGCCTGGATTCGGATTCAGAGGCGCTCTCATTACTAGCTCCAAGAGTTAGTGTTACCGATCAGAATTTCACACTCATTACTGATGCGATCATTCGCAGGTCAGAGATTGAATTCTCGTATCTGGGCAATGATTTATCAAAAAAGGTGCGTCACGTTGCGCCGTACTCGCTGCGTGGTCAAGCGGGTTCCTGGTATCTGATTGGGTTCGATGCTGAGAAGAAATCGTTGAGAACATTTAGGCTCGATCGTATTGCCTCAGAAGTTGTTCTCGGAAAGAAGAGCAACGCTTTCGAGATCCCGCGAGATGTTCCAGTGCAAAGTGCTGAAGAGGTGCAAGAAGTTGCAGTACTTCGAGTGAGAAGGAGCCGAGGGCATCAGCTTCGTTCTCTTGCGACTCAGGTTAAAGAAGGGGAAGAGTGGGACGAAATATCTCTACCCATCCTTGATTCGTCGTGGTTATTGCGATTGATCTTGTGGCATCGTGATGATGTCGTCGTAGTCACACCATTAACGTTAAGGAAAGAGATTTTGGACGCTCTTAAGGATCTTCAGGTGGCCCATGGCTAAGTCACCAAGCACTCCTTTAGCGCAGACAGCTCGATTATTGGATTTAGTTCCCTTTCTGCTCTCGCATCAAGGTATCTCCATTTCAGATCTCGCTAAGCACTTTAAAGTTGATAACGATGTGATTATTGATGACCTCAATACTCTCTGGATGTGCGGTTTGCCTGGTTACACGCCACTAGAACTTATTGATCTGGCATTTGACTCGGGATATGTCACGATTCGAAACGCAGCGCCGTTGGCCCATGTGCGCACAATGTCTAGCGCTGAGATTGTCTCACTCGCTCTTGGTTTGGATTTATTGCGCGAATCGGCCGAAAAACTTAGCGCCGATCTAAGTGAACGGATTGAGAAACTCTCGGCAAGGTTGCGTGATCAAGTGGGAGAGCAAATCTCGATAGCCTCAAGCTCTCACACGGCCAACCGTTCTCTAGTTGCGCGTTCGATCTCGCAACGCGTACCGCTAAAGATGACCTACTACTCGGCTCACTCAGACCAAGAGAGCGAGCGATTAGTCACCGCCTACGACATCTTCCAAGAGAACGACGTTGAGTATTTCCAGGCTTTCTGTCACACGTCGAAGGCAATGCGGACATTTAGGGTCGATCGAATTGTCGAGATCTCGTTAGCTGATGCAACGGCCGAGATTCCTGTCGCGCAACCGCAGCAGAATGAGCGAATGCGCGTGGGAGCGATGGTGAGAACGCTAGATCGAACCAGTGCTGAAGCCTTCAAACTCGACTTTGCGCAACTTCAGATAGGCGCTGGTGTCACCCTTGAGGCCTTCTCTCCAGAATGGCTGATTCGGGCGATCATGGCGGGCGCGGGGTCGCTATCTGTGGAAGATCCTCGCGAAATTCGACTACAAGTACGCGAAAGCGTCGAAGCGACGATAGCCCTATATCAATAGGGTGCGCTAGCCTTAACCATCAGTTTCAGGCGTCTATTCGCCAAGAAGGAGAGTGTCGTGTTTCTTAAAGAACCTACTCATATCTTGCTCGTTCTCGTTGTGATCATTCTGCTCTTTGGAGCAAAGCGACTTCCTGACTCAGCACGTTCTTTGGGTAAATCGCTGAAGATCTTTAAGTCAGAGATGAAGGATATGAAAGACGATAAGAAGCCGGACCAAGACGGACAAGCTTCAGCGTAAATCTCATGTCGACCACCACGGGCGGTCGCATGCCGCTTCTCGAGCATTTGCGCGAACTGCGCAAACGTGTGGTCAGAAGTGCAATCGCGATTTCATTAGCAGCAATTATTGGTTGGGTTTACTACACCCCAATTATCACCACGCTTGCCGAACCCGTATGTGATTTAAAGACAGCACAGGCCACGGGTGCAGACAATTGCGGTGCGCTCTATATCAGCGGAGTGCTCGGTCCACTTAATCTTCATATTAAGGTAGCAATTCTTTCTGGACTCTTGCTTGCAGCCCCAATCTGGCTCTATCAACTCTGGGCATTCATCGCACCAGCGCTACACCGACGCGAGAAGAGAAATTCAATCCTCTTTATTATTGCGGCGACGCCATTCTTCAGTGTTGGTG
This sequence comes from Candidatus Planktophila sp., assembly GCA_044369465.1. GTDB lineage: Bacteria > Actinomycetota > Actinomycetes > Nanopelagicales > Nanopelagicaceae > Planktophila. The sequence goes on along the minus strand of JBILXG010000003.1, from coordinate 7,876 downwards.
CTTACTTCGGCTATACCATTTTGCCACTTGCTATCCGAGTGCTTTTTGGTTTCACTCCCGATGCGCTCAATAACTTGGTACGTTTCGATGATTATCTAGACTTTGTTTCAAGAACTATCTTTTTCTTTGGGCTCGGTTTCCAGCTTCCAGTTTTCTTGGTGGCATTAAATCTCATCGGCGCGGTTACAGGTAAAGGAATTTTGCGGCCGTGGAGAATTTGGATTTTCATGATTACGCTCTTCGTTGCAGGTTTTACTCCAAGTCCAGATCCACTCTCGATGATTGCGTTGGCACTTCCTCTTATCGCCTTATATTTCCTCGCGGGTCTGATCTCATTAGCCAATGATCGCAGGCGCGAAAAGAAGGCTTTACGTGCTGATTCTGGCGATTAATCCAACATCTGGCAGAGGTCGCGCTCAAAGGCAGGCGAAGTTAGCCGGCGAATACTTTCGGTCTCGCGATATCGATGTGAGAGAAATCGAAGGTACCTCACTGCAAGATTTCCGAAAAAAGCTTCTCATTTTCTTGGATAGTGAAAAGGTGAGCGGGGTCATTGCTCTGGGCGGCGACGGATTCATACATGAAATCATTCAACATCTAGTCTCACGAGATATTCCATTGGGAGTCATACCTTGCGGAACTGGAAATGACTTTGCCCGCAGTATTGGTGTCTTTGATCTTCCCTTCAGCCGTCAACTGGAACTCATCGAAAAGCACGATGCCACACATATTGATCTCGGCAGAGTTCAGGATCAATGGTTTGCGGCAATTCTCTCTAGTGGTTTTGACGCATTAGTTAATGATCGTGCGAACAGCATGCGCTGGCCTCGTGGTCGAATGAGATACAACATCGCCATGATCGAGAAGTTGATCGCTCTTCGACCGCACAGTTATCGAATTCGCGTTGACGAGAGTTACCTAGAGGTCCAGGCAACATTAGTAACCGTTGCCAATGGATCGAGTTATGGTGGGGGAATGAAGGTTTGCCCCGATGCCTCCATAACCGATGGGCTCTTTGATGTGATGGTGCTCGGTAGAGTTTCTCGCATCGAATTACTTAAAGTATTTCCGAAGGTGTATCGAGGAGGACACGTGGGTCATCCTGCCGTTACTTTCTACAGATGTAACGAGATTGAAATTGACGGTTCTGGCTCCTCTTTTGCTGACGGTGAGCCAATAGCGCAACTCCCGTTGATAGCTAAATGCGTAAGCGCGGCGTTAAAGGTATGGGCGGCATGAGTACTCCGGCCGAACGTATGGCTGCAGCGAAGATTCGATCAGCGCATCCACTCACATTGAAGTTTTCACAAGGATTTGATTTCCCGTTAGATGATTTTCAAATTGAGTCTCTGCACTGTGTCGAAGATGGAGGCGGACTCTTAGTCGCCGCTCCGACCGGGGCGGGCAAGACCGTTGTTGGCGAGTTTGCAGCTTTCCTTGCCATTGAAAAAGGCAAGAAATGCTTCTATACAACACCAATTAAGGCTCTCTCAAATCAGAAGTTCGCTGAGTTCGTGGCAAAGTTTGGCGAGGAAAACGTGGGACTCCTTACAGGCGATACAAATATTAATTCCGAAGCGCCGATTCTTGTCATGACAACGGAAGTGCTGCGAAACATGCTCTATGCCGGCTCTTCAACTCTCACAAATCTGCAATCAGTTGTCATGGATGAAGTTCATTATCTGGCAGATAAATTCAGAGGCGCTGTTTGGGAGGAAGTTCTCATTCACCTCATGGAGTCAGTACAGGTGATCTCCCTGAGTGCCACCGTTTCTAATGCAGAAGAATTCGGAGAGTGGCTTGGAACCGTACGCGGCGGTACCGATGTCATCGTCTCAGAAATACGCCCCATTCCTCTCTATCAACATGTACTCATTGGAAGTCGGCTTGTTGATCTCTTTAAAGAGCCTGGGAAAATCAATCCAGAACTTCTTGCGTTGGAGCGCGAATCCATGCGCAAAGTCAAGATGCCTCGACACCGTCGCGAGCGTTTTGAAGAATCTGAAAATAAATTATCTCGTCCAGAAGTGATAGAGACTCTCGATCGTCAAGGTCTACTTCCTGCGATCACCTTTATCTTTTCACGAGCGGCTTGTGATGCCGCGGTCAACCAGTGTGTTAACTCCGGATTAAGACTAACGAATACAGAAGAAAGGAAAGAAATTCTCGAGACTGCATCGCGCTTGAATGCCAATCTGGCTCAAGAGGATCTCGATGTTTTGGGTTATGACGAATGGCTAGATGCTCTTGAGCGGGGAATCGCCGCACACCACGCTGGGCTCTTGCCGAGCTTTAAAGAAACCGTTGAGGATTTATTCAAGAGGGGGCTTGTAAAGGCGGTCTTTGCAACCGAAACTCTCGCACTTGGTATCAATATGCCGGCGAAGACAGTAATCCTTGAGAAGTTAACAAAATGGAACGGCGAGGCACATGTTCCGATAACTCCGGGGGAGTACACCCAACTCACTGGTCGCGCAGGACGTCGTGGAATTGATATTGAGGGAAATGCAATCGTGCAATGGTCGCCAACTATTGATAGCGCAATGGTGGCAGGGCTCGCATCTACGCGCACATATCCATTGCGTTCATCATTTACTCCTACATACAACATGTCGATTAACCTCATTCACCGATTCGGTCGAGAAAGAGCGCGCGGCTCGCTCGAATCTTCCTTCGCGCAATTCCAAGCAGATAGGGCTGTGGTCGGATTAGTTCGTCAGATCAAGAAGAATGAAGTTGCCATCGATGAATTAATGGCGGACGTAAATTGTCATCTTGGTGATTTTGCCGAATATGCTCGAATGCGTAGCGATATCAAGGAGATCGAACGTCTACTGTCAAAGCGTGATGCACGCAGGACTATTGACCAGAAGCAGCGGAGATTCCTTGAATCTGAGATCGAAGGCTTGCGTAAGGGTTTACGTTCACATCCCTGCCATTCATGCAATGATCGCGAATCTCACGCCCGCATCGCCGAGAGAGCGGAACGAGTGCGTCGAGAGTCCGAAGGTCTTCGTGGTCGAGTCGAGAACCGCACCCACGTTATTGCAAAAACCTTTGATCGCATCTGTGATGTTCTGACGCATTTGAAATATATTGAAGGGGAGAAGACGCTGGAACAAGGCAAGATTCTGTCAAAGATTTACGCTGAATCCGATCTCCTTCTTACTGAAGCAATCAGGCGCGGTGTCTTGTATTCTCTCTCGGCTCAGGAGCTAGTTGCAGTTGCCTCTGCAGTTATTTTTCAATCTCGTGCAACTGAGAACTACGCACCGAAGATGCCGCACAATAATGTTGCACAGGCGCTCGTATCTTTGGTTTCAATATGGAGCGAATTGGAAGAGATCGAAGAGCGCTTTGGCGTGAAGACACAGCGCGAGCCTGACTTTGGTTTCGCCTTCATCTCTTACAAGTGGGCACAAGGAAATTCTCTACAGAGTGTTCTCAAAGGTAGCGACATGTCAGTCGGTGACTTCGTTCGCTCAACAAAACAGTTGATCGACCTCCTGACACAGATTGCTGGCGCGAGTCCAGAGTTGCGCAAGACATGCCGCGAAGGAGTCGCGCGTTTGGATCGTGGAGTCATTTCTTATATGTTGGCGGACTTATGACACTCATGCTCCTAGACAGTGGTTCCCTTTGGTATCGCGCGTATTACGGAATGCCAGATACCTTGGTTGCACCTGATGGAACACCAGTCAACGCAATTCGTGGTTTTCTAGATATGACCGCAAGACTGATTTCGATTTATGAACCAGATCGATTAGTTGTCTGCATCGATGGAGATTGGCGCCCTTCATGGCGCGTGGAGCTCTTCCCGCAATATAAAGCGAATCGTCTCGAAGATGAAGATAGCGAAGAAGAGGCAGAGCCGGACACGCTCACTCCACAGATTCCGATTTTGCTCGACCTGCTTGATGAATTTGGATTGCCCATGGTCGGAGTCGATGACTTTGAAGCAGATGATGTGATGGCTACTTATGCCGATACGCATAAGGGTCCAACGCGAATCGTCACTGGTGACCGTGATCTCTTTCAACTTGTTGACGATAAGCGAGATATCAAGGTGGCCTACCTTGCAAAAGGAATATCAGCTCACGATCTTGTCGACTTAAAATTCATTGCAGACAAGTACGCAATTCCTGGGGATAGATACGCACTCTTTGCCACCTATAGAGGAGACCCCTCCGATGGGCTACCTGGGGTTAAGGGAATTGGCGAGAAGGGTGCTGCTCTTATTGCAACACATTTCGCAACTATTGAGGAATCTATTGTGGCGGCAGAGAACGGTGATGATCGACTTCCTTCAGCTTTGGCAAAGAAGATTATCGCTGGAGCTGATTACTTGGCGATTGCACCCACTGTTGTTAACTGTGCTCGCAATGTTCCACTGCCAACACTTGAGATATCACTTCCAAAGGCACCACAAGATTTATCAAAGATATATCGACTCAAAGATCAATATGCTTTGGGGGCCAGCGTCGATCGATTGATTGCAGCTCTCAAGTGGTAACTTCCTTAGCGGCACTTCTCTTTTCCTTTTCATTCGAGCCGATAGGTCTCTGGTTCTTAGCGCCAATCTCATACGCAATATTTTTAAGGATCTGTCGCAAGGGAGCAAATCTCTATCGCAACGCCTTTCTCTTTGGCTTCTTGAGTAGCGCAATAACTTTATGGTGGGCGGGCAAGTATGTCGGTTTGATTCCACTCGCCTTCCTAGCTCTCCTTCATGGTCTCTTCTATCTGCCCTTAGGTTTGCTTGGTCGCTATACAACGAACATCTTCTGGTTTATTCCGGCGCTTCTTCTTATCGAAGAAGTTCGCTCCTTATTCCCGTTCGGCGGATTCTCCTGGATGCGAATCGCCTTCTCGCAGGCAGATGCTCCATACGCATCTTTGATATCGATCGGGGGAGCGCTTGCCTTATCGGCATGGGTTCTAACAATCTCAGCGACCTTGATAAACTTTCGCAAAGCCTTTGCTTTTCCACTTTTACTCGTGATTCTCCTTCCACTTCTTGCGAATAACTCATACTCCTCAGAAAAGGAAATCTCGTTCTTAGGCATTCAAGGGAATACCCCTTCTGTCGGGCTTAGATTTAATGATCGAGCAGAAGCAGTCTTTAACCTTCATCTGACTGAGACAAAGAAGGCTACAAGAGGCGATGTTGATGTGATCATTTGGCCAGAGAACGCAATCGATGTCGATCCTTTCGCAAATACACGAGTAAGTACTTCCATCGAGAGCCTTACCGCCTCACTGCAAACGCCACTGATCGCCGGTGCGATTACCAGGCAGAGTGGACAACTTGAGAATGTCTCTCTTATGTATAACGAGAGTGGGGAAGTGGTCTCCTATTATTCAAAGCAGTACCTCACGCCCTTTGGAGAGTACATTCCACTTCGCTCTCTTGCGCGTTTAGTTTCACCTTATGTTGATGGTGTTTCGGATTTCAGTGTCGGATCAAGAGTCGAGAACCACAATGTAAAGGGATTTAAACTCTCACCAGTTATTTGCTATGAGCTTCTATCTGATTCATTGGTGCAGAGCTCAGCTAGGAGTGCTGATGCAATAGTTGCGCAGACCAATAGCGCAACCTTTGCTGGTACATCTGAAAGCGCTCAACAGTTAAATATCACCAGACTTCGCGCTCTGGAGAATGCGCGGGAGATTGTGAGTGTATCGACCGTCGGCATTTCGGCCCACATCGATATAAACGGTGAGGTTTTGAGTCGTACTGAAGAAAATATTGCCGCACAATTATCAGGGAGTGTTCGCGCAAACACGTCTCAAACTATTGCTAATTTTCTCGGGGGATACGCCCCAGCGTTAGTTATCTTCCTATCCATGCTTTTCCCCATTGTTTTGCGTATAGTGAGATCTCGATGAAAGCGATGATTCTGATCCCGACCTACAACGAGGCAACCTCGGTTGTAGAGCTTCTCCATTCACTCGGAAAGCTGCGAGATACCCAAGAATTTGATTTTGATGTCACTGTAATTGACGACAATTCCCCTGATAAGACTGCAGAGATCGTTCAATCTATGGCCTTAGACTGGGTCTCAGTACTAAAAAGAGTTAAGAAAGATGGCTTAGGAAATGCCTATCGTGCTGGTTTTTCTCGTGTTCTTAGCGAGCCTAGGTACGATCAGATAGTCACGATGGATGCTGATGGATCTCATCGCGTCGCAGATTTACCAGCCATGTTTGCAGCGATATCACCAGGAAAGTCGATAGTTCTCGGTACTCGTTGGATCCCTGGTGGTTCTGTCGTTAACTGGCCGAAGTCCAGACAATTGCTCTCTAAATCCGGGACTAAGTACGCCTCTTTTGCCCTGGGAATTAAATTGGCAGATCTCACCGGTGGTTTCCGAATCTATAGTCGACAATTACTGGAGTCACTGAATCTGAGCAAAATGGATGCAACCGGTTACTGTTTTCAGATCGAAATGGCCTTAGCGGCCCATCTAGCTGGCGCAACAGCAAAAGAAGTTCCAATTACATTCGTCGAGCGAATCAACGGAGTATCAAAGATGTCGCGGGCGATTGTTATTGAGGCGTTAATCCAGACCACTCGTTGGGGCGTGAAACGTCGGGTGCGGCCTAACGCCGATAAGTTACATTATGTAAAGTGAGAGAAATCAGCCCATCCCCGTGAGGGTTTAGCCCTGATTTACGCGTAATCCGAGATCGGCGTGCACGCACAGATCAGATTTCGATCTCCATGAGCGCCATCAATACGACCAACTGGCGGCCAATACTTCATTCGAGAACCAATCAGTTCGCCAGCCACAAGGCCATCTAGCGGTGCTGGATAACCACCTTTTTCGCGACTATAGGCGCGATCCCATTGGGATGAAGTAACGACTCGGCCCGTATGTGGAGCATGGCGTAGCGCGCTATCTTCAACTGCGACTACCCCATCGATGATTTCCTGAATCTCAGCCCGAATGGCGATCATGGCATCGATGAAGCGATGAATCTCGGTGATGTCTTCAGATTCGGTAGGTTCAATCATCAACGTTCCCGCAACTGGAAAGGACATCGTTGGTGCATGGAATCCAAAGTCCATTAAACGCTTGGCAATGTCATCAACGCTCACGCCAGAGATTGCCGTGAGCGGTCTGATATCAAGAATGCATTCGTGAGCTACTCGACCATGTGCGCCGGTATAGAGAATCGGAAACGCGTCATGAAGGCGTGCCGCCATGTAATTCGCAGACAAGATTGCAACCTGAGTGGAATGTGTGAGTCCTGCTCCCCCAAGTAATCGAATATATGCCCACGAGATTGGCAAAATGCTGGCAGAACCAAATGGCGCACCGGAAACTGGACCAGGACCTGTTGCAGGACCTGCAGCCGAATCCATTGGATGGTTAGGTAAAAACGGCGCTAAGTGAGCACGAGCAATGACGGGACCAACACCCGGTCCCCCACCGCCATGTGGAATTGCAAATGTTTTATGGAGATTCAGATGTGAAACGTCAGCTCCAAACTTTCCTGGCTGCGCCACACCAACAAGTGCGTTCAGATTTGCGCCATCAACATAAACCTGACCACCTGCCTCGTGAATCAGTCCACAAATATCGCTGACAGCGCTCTCAAATACTCCGTGAGTACTTGGATAGGTAATCATGAGCGCTGCGAGAGTGTCACGATGCTCTTCGATCTTCGCCTTAATATCAGCGACGCTGACATTTCCGTTCTCATCACATTCAATGACAACAACTTTCATGCCCGCCATCACGGCACTTGCCGCATTGGTGCCATGAGCACTCGATGGAATCAGACAGATCGTGCGGTTCTGATCACCACGTGAATCGTGATAGTTACGAATCGCTAGAAGCCCGGCAAACTCCCCTTGGCTCCCTGCATT
>JBILXG010000038.1:0-6689 GCA_044369465.1 Candidatus Planktophila sp. | reverse complement strand
AAATAAGACTTAGACATAGTTACGCTGATTGTCTCACCATCTACCATGACTTTGACCAATGAGGGATCAAACTTTGCACCAAGCTCTCGGATGATGTGGCCGTCTACAGAGACTCGCCCATCCATGATCAGCTCGTCGGCTCCCCTGCGTGAGGTCACACCGGCATCGGCAATTATTTTATTCAAGCGTAAAAGAGACATAATTCAGGCTATCCATTCTCGACAGTCTTTAGGAGTGCAAGTTGCCCTGGTGGGCTCGTGTACTTACTTTACGCCAGGGCTGATGGATTAAGCAAAAGCGAGATGGTTAATCGGTGAGGCTCTCTAGGATCTCATCCAGCCCATCTAGGTCCGGCAGATGTGGCGCAAGCGGAGAGAGATCATCCAACGAGTTCAGTCCTAGGCGCTCAAGAAAGTAGCTTGTGGTCTTGTAGAGGATGGCCCCGGTCTCATTCTCGACCCCATACTCCTCAACGAGGCCACGCGTGACCAAGGTCTTCATAACAGCCTCCACATTGACGCCACGAATTGCAGAAACTCGCGCTCGTGAGACAGGTTGGCGGTATGCGATCACCGCAAGGGTCTCCAGCGCCGCCTGCGTTAGCCGATTCTGTTGGCCATCGAGGACAAACTTCTCCACTGCCGCGGCACAGTCCGGGTGGCTATAGAAGCGCCATCCCCCATTGATCGCCTTGAGGGCAAATCCTCGATCTTCATAACTGCCCTGAAGACGCTCAAGAGACTCCTTGACAACATCGACCGTCACTTCGAGGACGGTCGCCAGAGTGAGCTCTGTGACAGGCTCATCGACCACCATAAGGATCGCCTCAATCGATCTATCAACTTCTACATTAGACATTTTCACCCTCTACTGTCTCGTCTAGGCTTACTACTGGAATATCAAACTCATCGGTGATCTCGACTTCGCCCTCGTCCGAACCGGTCCAGCTGATCTGGAGCTCGCCCAGGGCGATCACCTGGTTGAAGCGAAGATTCCCCTGGCGATAGAGGTCGAGAAGGGCAAGGAATCGAGCCACAACCACCAAGGTCGACTCGGCATCCTGGCAGAGGCTGCGAAAGCTCATCGTTTTGGAGAGGCGAAGGGCCTCTACAACTAATTTGGATTGCTCGCTGACATTGACCATCGCCATGTGAAGGTGCTCGATCGCAACCACAGGCGGGGCTTTAGGGGTCAAAACACGCTCAGCAATGGCGGCAAAGCGCTCAGGGCCCACGCCGATGAGAACTTCGGGAAGTAGGGCTGATAGCGCTGGATCGAGAGCTACCACGCGTGGGAAGGCCTTATCGGCAGCCTCAATCATGGTCTGGAAGGAGGCCGCGATCTCCTTAAATGCGCGATACTGAAGAAGGCGAGCAAAGAGTATGTCGCGAGCCTCAAGCAGGGCTAGGTCTTCCTCATCCTCAATCTCGCCACTAGGAAGCAATCGAGCGGCCTTCAGGTCAAGGAGCGTGGCGGCAACCACGAGAAATTCGGTCGCTTGATCGAGACGCCATCCCTCACCTGAGACCTCGAGGGCTCGGATATAAGCGATAAATTCATCGGTCACAAGGCTCAGTGAGACCTCAGTGATATCAAGCTTGTGGCGCGAGATCAGCTGAAGAAGAAGGTCAAATGGGCCATCAAAGTTAGAGAGGTGGACGCTAAAACCGCTCTCTGGAGCGATGTTTTCGGCCGTTTCGATCGAAATATCCACGAGCGCACCTTACTTGCTTTTCACCCACTACTTGCCGATACACGCTGCACACGCGTAGAGTCACCGCGGATAGAAAGAGGTTTCTCGCTTGAGCGCTATATCGACAAAAGACGAGGATGTTGTCACCACCGCTAGCCTGACCGGCAAAGCTGTACAGACATTTCCTGCCCCTGCTCCTATTTCAGAGCATGGCAATGCACGAGTGATCTCTATCTTTAATCAAAAAGGTGGCGTTGGAAAGACGACAACGACTATCAATCTTGGTGCAGCACTAGCCGAACTTGGTCGTCGCGTACTTCTCGTTGACTTTGACCCTCAAGGTGGTCTCTCACTCGGTCTCGGAGTAAACGCACATACTCTTCCACTTGAGAACACTGTCTATCACGCACTTATGGATCCTGCTGCTGATATTCAACAAATTGTTTTGAAGTCATCGGTTGCAAATTTGGATTTCCTGCCTGCCAGCCGCGACCTTGGTGCAGCGGAATCTAAACTTCCAACGGAGATTGGCGGACAACAGTTTCTCAAGCGCGCGCTCGCCACACTCCGTGATGATTACGATGTCATTCTCATTGATTGCCAGCCAACGATGGGCCAACTCACTGTTAACGCTCTTGTTGCTTCCAATGAAGTGATCGTTCCACTGCAGTGCGAATACTTCGCTCTGCATGGCTTCATCGAGCTGAGTGGAAACATTGAAAAAGTAAAGACTTTCCTCAATCCAGAGCTACGACTCATCGGAATTCTTGCGACTATGTACGATCGCAAGACTCTGCACAATCGTGAAGTTCTTACTGCGATTTTGGAAAAGTACCCCAACGATGTTTTCGACACCATTATTGCTAAAACCATTCGTTTCTCTGAAACTACCGTTGCCGGAGAACCAATCACTAGTTATGCATCATCATCTGGAGGCGCGGCGTCATATCGACGTCTTGCGCGCGAATTAATTGCACGAGGAGGCGCACGATGACACGTAGAGCGAGCTTGCCAGGAGCAGATGAACTCTTTAAGCAGAACAGTCCAGCACTGAGCGCTGTTCGTGAGGTTGCACCTGAAACGCCTGCACCTGTATCTGCAACCACAGCGGCACCAACACCTCGAGCAAAGAAGGGTGTTCGCTCAATTCCTCGTCGTCGAGTTGTCAGCGTTGATAAATCTCCTTCCGGACGCGAGCGTCATGATGAGAAAATTACTGTCTACCTATCCCCTGATGAATTATTCGATCTCGATCAAGCTCGTCTAACACTTCGCGGAGATCTAGGTCTAGCAGTTGATCGCGGGCGCATTGTTCGCGAATCAATCGCGGTAATCATCGCCGATCTCGAGCAAAAGGGCGATCAAAGCATTCTTGCACGCAGACTTCGCGGAATTTAATTACTAGCGCGCACGAGGGTGAGCGCTGCTGTAACTCTGTCGAATCTTATCGATCGTCACCAAAGTATAGATCTGCGTTGTTGTCACCGATGAATGACCTAGTAGTTCTTGTACAACACGAATATCAGCTCCACCATCAAGAAGATGTGTCGCATACGAATGTCTAAATACATGGGGACTTACCTTGCCTTCGAGTCCACACGCTTTTGCCGCCGAAAGTACAATGCTCCAGGCGCTCTGACGAGATAACCGCCCTCCACGCGAGTTAACGAAGAGTGCGCTCTCGTTCTTCCCGCTCTTTGCTACCAACGGTGGTCGAACGCGAACAAGATAATTATCCAAAGCTGTCAGCGCAAAACTTCCAACCGGAACGATTCTCTCCTTTGAGCCCTTTCCGCGTAACTTGATCGTCTGAATCACTTCATTATCACTCTCAACTTTGGCTAAGTCACCAACATTAATCCCTATGATTTCGGAGACTCGTCCACCTGTTGAATAGAGCAATTCCAAAAGTGCGACATCACGCAAAGAAGTTGCCTCACTTAACATCTTTGCGCTTTCAATCAGTGAGGTGACTTCTTCGATTGTTAAAGCCTTCGGTAACTTTCGAGCGACTTTGTGTGAAGTTATTTCACCTGTCGGAAGATTCAGGTCATACTCCCGAGCGCAGTAGATCAGGAAGGATTTAACAGCGGAATTAGTTCGATTGATACTGCTGATAGCAAGCGAGCGATCCTTTAGCCAGACTTCAAAGTCAGAGAGAGTGGATGCAACTATCTCTGAGACTTGAGTTCCGCGATCTTGAAGAAATTCACCGAAATATCGGAGATCCCTCTCGTATGAGAGAAGTGAATTCTCTGAAAGCCCGCGTTCGATTCGTAGGTGATCAATAAATGTAGAACGTGCAACTTCGGTGTCGAACTTAGTAACCATGCGCTTGTGCTACTGCCGGATACATCACTTTTCCTTCATGAGTATTCAATCCAGCAGCTAAGGCTCTATCTGCGGCACAGGCGGCCTCCCACCCGTGATTAGCCAAAGCAAGTGCATATGGAAGCGTTGCATTTGTGAGTGCATAAGTTGAAGCAACAGGCACGGCACCTGGCATATTTGCAACGCAATAAAAGATTGATTGATGGACTTTAAATGTTGGCTCTGCATGTGTTGTGGGTTTGGAATCCTCAAAACACCCACCTTGATCAATGGCAATATCAACAAGGACTGAGCCAGGTTTCATCCCTGCAACCTGAGCATTACTTACCAATTTTGGCGCTTTGGCCCCATGTACGAGTACTGCACCAATCACTAAATCTGCGCTTTTGAGTTCACGATCAACTGCATGGAAAGATGATGCAAGAGTTTTGATTCGCCCCGAATAAATTGTGTCAATGTAGGCAAGACGTGGCAGTGAGCGGTCCACGATCGTGACATCAGCTCCCATGCCCATCGCGATTACTGCAGCATTAAGTCCGGCAACTCCCCCACCAATTACCAATACCTTTGCCGGTGATACTCCGGGTACTCCGCCCATAAGAACGCCGCGACCACCATTAGGTTTTTGAAGCGCGCTAGCTCCCACTTGAGCCGCGAGACGTCCCGCTACCTCTGACATCGGAGCCAGTAATGGAAGCGTTCCATTAATTTCGACAGTTTCGTAGGCAATCGCAGTTGTACCGCTAGCAAGGAGTGCATCCGTACACGCTTTTGAAGCGGCTAAATGTAAATAAGTAAAGAGAATCTGATTTTTTCGAAGTCTTGGGTACTCGACTTCAATTGGCTCTTTGACTTTGAGAATCATCTCGGAAGTAGCCCAAATTTTCTCGACATCCTCTTCAATCGAAGCACCCGCAGCAATGTAATCAGCATCAGTGAGTGCTGATCCCAAACCCGCACCCTTTTCAATAACAACGCTATGCCCTGCTCGAACCAACTCTGCAGCACCTTCTGGAGTTAGAGCAACGCGAGATTCATGAACTTTGATTTCCTTCGGTACGCCAACAAGCATCTCTTATCCCTTTGAACTAATTGCTGCTGCTATAAGGCCAGTAAAGAGTGGATGCGCACGGGTTGGTCTTGATCTTAACTCTGGATGTGCCTGCGTTCCCACGTAGTAAGGATGCACCTCTCGTGGTAGTTCTACAAACTCCACCAAATCCAGTTCGCGATTGATTCCAGAAAAGACCAATCCTGCGTCACTGAGTTTTGTTCTGTAACTATTGTTTACTTCATAACGATGGCGATGTCGTTCTTCAATGGAGTCAGAACCATAAATGTCGGAAACGATCGTTCCTTTCCCAAGTTCTGCGCGATAGAGGCCGAGTCTCATTGTTCCACCCATATCTGCATCGCCTGCGACGATATTTTCTTGTCCCGCCATCGTTGCGATAACGTGCGTTCCTTTTTCAGGGTCGAACTCTGCAGAGTTGGCATCCTTGATCCCGGCAAGATTGCGTGCAGCTTCAATAACCATGCACTGCAAACCTAAGCAAAGACCCAAAGTAGGAATCTTATTCTCGCGCGCGTAAGTCAACGCACCGAGTTTGCCTTCGATGCCTCGAACACCAAATCCTCCTGGAACACAGATTGCATCTACGCCACTCAGAGCTTGCGCCGCACCTTGTGCAGTCGCGCACTCATCGCTAGGCACCCATACCAATTCAACTTTCGCATTGTTTGCAAAACCACCTGCACGAAGTGCCTCTGAAACGGAGAGGTAGGCATCAGGTAGATCAATGTACTTACCAACTAGCGCGACCTTTACATGATGGGCTGGATGATGGACCTTCTTGAGAAGATCATCCCACTCCCCCCACACAACGTCATGGCCACCAAGACTCAAGCGACGCACAACATATGAATCCAAACCTTCGCTAAAGAGAACTTTAGGAATGTCATAAATGCTTGGGGCATCAACGGCTGCGACGACAGCCTCTAAATCAACGTCACACATGAGAGAAATCTTCTTCTTGATCGAATCAGGGATAACTCGATCTGAGCGGAGTACAACCGCATCGGGTGCGATTCCAATACTGCGCAGCGCTGCCACACTATGTTGAGTTGGTTTTGTCTTCAATTCACCAGATGGCCCGATGTAAGGGACGAGAGAAATATGGAGATAGAAAACATTATCGCGGCCGACCTCTTGTCGGAGCTGACGCGCAGCTTCCAAGAATGGTTGGGATTCGATATCACCAACGGTTCCACCGATTTCAGTGATGACAACATCAATATCTGGAGCAGTCATCGCAAGAATGCGTTCCTTGATTTCATTGGTGATGTGAGGAATTACTTGAACGGTTTCGCCGAGATATTCACCGCGACGCTCACGTGCGATCACTCGCGAATACACTTGGCCCGTCGTCACATTCGCCGAGCCTTCAAGGTTGCGATCAAGGAAGCGCTCATAGTGGCCAATATCTAAATCTGTCTCAGCTCCGTCGTCGGTAACAAATACTTCGCCGTGTTGAAATGGGTTCATTGTTCCAGGATCGACATTGAGATACGGGTCCAACTTTTGCATAGTCACTCGGATGCCACGTGATACTAGGAGTCTTCCGAGACTAGATGCGGTGAGTCCTTTGCCTAAACTCGAGGCGAC
>JBILXG010000037.1:0-6855 GCA_044369465.1 Candidatus Planktophila sp. | reverse complement strand
AAGCCTGATGGCTCGATGCTCTTTGATTTTGGTAACGATCCAGATGTCTTGATGGATTTCACTCTCGTTGTGAACACCATGAACTTTGCCTTCACAGATTTCTCTACTGGAGTGAAATTTGAGACGGATTACATGGGCAAACGTTGGTGTGATTCAGAAGCAATGCTCGCCTGTCTTCATCGTGCGATTAATGCAGGGATCCCATTCTTTAGCGGTGAGTATCTATCCAAGGTCACACGCAAAGACCTTGAGTCAGTATTTGCCGGAACAATTGAGATGCCTATGCTCGATGAGCGCGTGGTTCTCTTCAATGAAGTTGGCCGCGTCTTGGTCGAAAAGTACCAAGGTCGCTACTCCAACTTCGTTCGTTCATGCGCTCCTCGTCTCTATGCCAATGGTGATGGTCTACTTGAACGATTGACTACAGAGTTCCCTCGTTTTCGTGATGTGAGCATGTATCACGGCTCAGAAGTTCACATCTATAAATTAGCTCAACTAGGTATTTGGGGAATGCATCTTGCCCTCTCGCCACGAGGTGCTTGGAAGTTAGAAGATGCCGAGAATCTCACCGCATTTGCTGATTACATTGTTCCTGTTGGTTTGCGCGTGATGAATATCTTTGAGTATGCGCCAGAACTTGAAAAGCAGATCAATGGTCTCGTTGAGGTAAAGCGCGATAGTGAAGCCGAGATTGAGCTACGTGCTAGTTCAATCTATGTGATCGCCAAACTTACTGAAGAGATCAATAAGCGCCGTCCAGGCATGGACCGTCTACTGCAACCACAGGTTGATTTCCGTTTCTGGAAGACCTATCACGCAACACATTGGCCACACCACCTAACGAAGACTGTGATGTATTAAGAATGAAGATTTACTTTGCTGGCCCACTCTTTACTCCTTACGAGCGCTCATATATCGATCAATGTGCCAAGCGCATGCGCGATGCTGGGATGGAAGTATTTGTTCCCCATGAAATTCCTTTGCCAGATCCGGTAACACCTAAATTTATCTTTGAGACCGATGCTCGCGAGGTACTGGGAGCAAACGTTGTCTTAGCTCTTCTTGATGGTCCTATGGTCGATGATGGAACAGCTAATGAGATCGGAATCTTCTGGGCAGAGATGCGCCACGATAAGAGCAAAAAAGGAATGATCGGATTGGTTACAGATACTCGAGTTATCCGTGACCGAAACATGATTGATGGCAAAGGCATTAACTTATTTGTTCGTGGATGTGTAGAAGATGCTGGCCACGTAGTTGATAGTTTTGATAAAGCCTTCGAAATTCTGCTTAAGTGGCAGCAAGAAATAGACTCGTAATTTGGCTGGCTCTTACGCGTCAATAATGCGCAAACCCCATGCGCTATCGACAATTGGATTTGGTGCACTTGGCCGAATTCCGATGGCGATGAATACTGTGGCGATCGTATTTCTTGTCTCAGATGTGCGCGACTCATTTGCACTTGCTGGGCTTACCTCGGCTTTTTACACCATGTCGGGAGCGATTCTTAGTCCACGCATTGGAAAGCTAGCTGATCAATTTGGTACGCGCTCTGTATTGCTGCCAGTCACCGCGATTAATGCCGTGGCAACCTTGGGCCTTCTCTACTTTATTGATCACTCAACAATTGGTCTTCTATTGCTTGCTGCGGTTTGCGGTGCAACTTTTCCAAACCTGAGTAGCTATACAAGAACCCGCTGGAGCAGAACAATTGATAATCAGAAAGAACTTGGCTCTGCACTCTCACTTGAATCAGTCTTTGATGAGACCGCATTTGTTGTAGGACCCGCACTTGCCGGATTTCTACTCTCGCTTTACGGATCGCGCTCACCGCTACTAGCGGGACTCGTTTTTCTTGTAATCGGCGCAGTGGGTCTTGCGATCACCAGCACAGATCATGGTGGCTTTGCCAGAGTTCACGATGATCACGCCAGAGGAATCTTGGCGATTCCATACGTGAAATCACTCTTGCTCTCACTTATTGCCCTGGGACTTCTATTTGGCTCAAACTTTATTGTCATCATTGCAGTTGCAAAAGAGGCGGGGCGAGTAAGTGAAGGAGGACTCTGGGTTGGTCTATATCCAATTGGAAGCATTATTTCTGGACTGATTTACGGATTTATCCATTGGAAAATCTCTAGCTCCATTAGATATACAGTCTCGTTAGCAGTGATGACCTTATGTACATCTGGAATTCTCTTCTTTCAGGATCTGGATACGATCGTTTTCTGGATCATCATCTCCGGTATCGCGATTGGCCCAGCGCTTATCTCTGCCAACGCTTACATGAAAGAGCTAGTACCGCTAAGCCGACTTAATGAGGCTTTTGCCTTTGTAAGTGCAGCACTTTCCATTGGAATCACGATCGGAAGCACCTCAGCTGGCTTGATTGTCGAAAAGTTTGATGGGTGGAGCGGCTTTTATTTCATGACAGCAGCGACTGCTCTTGCCACACTTATCTCCTGCTTTGGTTGGGGTTTCCACAAAAGTGAAGTTGTCGAGGAGCAAGTGTGAAAGTAATTCTTGATACCGATCCAGGGATTGATGATGCCCTCGCATTTATCTTGCTCAAGGCCATGCCCGAGATTTCACTACAGGCAATCACAGTCACGCATGGCAACACCAGTGTTGAGAAATGTACGACAAATGCTCTGAAGCTCGTTGAACTTTTGGGTATGACAGACATTCCTGTAGCCATGGGAGCCACGGAACCTTTAGTAAAGACCCTTTCGGTTGCTGAAGAGACTCATGGCGATACAGGTCTGGGACATGCAGTTCTGCCAAATCCATCAACCAAAATTTCTGAAAGTAACGCAGCAAATCTCATCATTGATATTGTCAACGCTAATCCGGGTGAGATAACGATTTTATGTATAGGACCAGTTACAAACCTTGCTCTCGCACTGCTGAAAGAGCCTTCACTGCGCAAGAAGATTAAGAACGTAGTATCGATGGCAGGAACAATTCACTACCCAGGTAACGCCACACCATCATCTGAGTACAACGTTTTCTGCGATCCAGAGAGCTTCGATATTCTCTTGCGATCAGGAATCGATCTCACCATTGTTCCGCTCGATGTTACCTATCAGTGCCTATTTACTAAAGCGCATGTGGAGCGATTGGCTGGGGCACGAGAAGATATTCGTAACTTCATCGATCGATCTACCGCCTTCTATATGGAATTTCACGCTGAGTATCAAGGCATCCAAGGGTGCGCAATTAACGATCCTTTAGCGGCGGCGATCTTGATAAAGCCAGATTTGGTAAAGATGCGCGACTATTACGTTGATATTGAACTAAGAGGTGAATTCACAACTGCAAAAATTTCAGCAGACCACTTCAACGCCTCTGGTAAGTCACCGAATGCAAAGGTGGCGATGGAAGTTGATGTAGATGCATTTATGGACTTCTTTATCGAAAGGGTGAAGTCGATATGAGCCAACTGCAGCACCATGTTCATCTCAAAGAGGGCGATGTCGGTGAGTATGTACTTATGCCAGGAGATCCTGGGCGCGCTGAAGTAATTGCTCGTCACTTTGATAACGCTGTCCATGTTGCAACCAATCGTGAATATGTCACATACACAGGCTTCCTTGATGGTGTGAAGGTCTCAGTTACCTCTACAGGTATCGGTTGTCCTTCATCTGCAATCGCTATGGAAGAACTTGCACGCGTGGGTGCGACGACCTTTATCCGCGTAGGTACTTCGGGGTCGATTCAACCCGGAACTAAATCTGGCGAATTAGCGATTGTCACCGGTGCCATCCGTGATGAAGGAACATCTCTGCACTACATGCCGGCAGAGTTTCCTGCTGTTGCACACTTTGAAGTCGTTCAGGCACTTCGCAAAGCTGCAACGGCTAAAGGTTTGGCACATCGTGTGGGCATTTCACAATCGAAGGATTCTTTCTACGGCGAGGTCGAACCAGAGCACTCAGGCGTGACGCAACGTCTTTTGGATCGGTGGAAAGCGTGGGAGATCGGCGGTGCTATCTGTTCTGAGATGGAAGCCTCAACGCTATTCGTCGTTGCTTCTATGCTTCGAGTGCGTGCTGGTGGGATCATGGTGATGCACGGTGAAGGCGAACTTGGTTCACTTGAACCACTGATTGAAACTGCAGTGTTAGCTGTTCGTGAATTAATTAAGGGAGATCAGAATGCTTAACGATGAGAAGCAGTATCACATCCAGTTAAAACAGGGTGATGTCGGAAAGTATGTTCTCTTGCCTGGCGATCCAGGACGTTGCGAGCCAATTGCCGCACTCTTTGATAATCCAGTTCATGTAGCAAGCAACCGTGAGTACAACACCTACACCGGTTATCTTGATGGAGTTAAGGTCTCTGTTACTTCAACGGGAATCGGATGTCCCTCAGCTGCGATCGCACTAGAAGAACTTGTTCGCGTTGGTGCAGATACCTTCATTCGCGTCGGTACTTCAGGACATATTCAGCCAGATAGCGTCTCAGGAGAACTTGCAATCATCTCTGCTGCTATTCGTGATGAAGGAACATCAAAGCATTACATGCCTATTGAATTTCCAGCAGTTGCAGATATCGATCTAGTAATGGCGCTCAAGCGTGCTGCTGAAAAGAATAAAGCCCGTTACCGCATTGGAATTACCCAGTCGAAGGATTCTTTCTACGGTCAACACGAACCGGAGCGCATGGGCGTTGCAGCAGATCTGCTCAACCGCTGGAAGGCGTGGGAGATCGGCGGAGCAATCTGTTCTGAGATGGAGGCATCAGCACTCTTCGTAATCGCTTCAATGTTACGAGTACGCGCAGGTGGAGTCATGATGGTTCATGCGAAAGAGCCAATGCCACCACTTGATATCTTGCTTAACACATCTATTGATGCCTTACGCGAAATTATTGCCTTCGATAAGGCTAATGGTCGAGCAGTGAGTTAAGCCTTGCCGGCTTTCTCTACTGCATCAAGCATCATCGACCAGAACTTATCAAAATCTAGTTCGAGGGCAACATCAACATTTGCCGCCGAACCACTTCGATTGTAGATATCGACAACGGTTGCACCGCGCGTGAATTTTCCATTGAGTTCGATTTCAACGTTTGATCTACGAGTTTTCACGACGCTGCGATCAATCAATAGCGCTACTGCTACTGGATCATGCAGCGGTGGATCTGGCATCTCAAAGACATCGTTATAGGTTGAGGCAAAGAACTTAAGCAATCCGATCACAGTCTTTGAAAGATCGGTTCCCATCGCCTCAAGTTTGGCAAAAATTGGCTTGGTAACGAGTGCCTGATGGGTGACATCAAGACCACACATAGTGAGCGGGATTCCTGATTTCATCACAACATCTGCAGCCTCTGGATCCATCCAGATGTTGAATTCAGCATATGGTGTTCGATTGCCTCGAGAAGCACTTCCACCCATAAAAACAATCTCTGCGATCTTACCGCGCAGGTTTGGATATAGCTTGAGAAAGAGAGCGATGTTTGTAAGAGGACCTGTTGCAACAAGAGTTACTTTCTCTGGATGTTCACCAACCACCTTTCCGATCAGATCTACACCTGAGATCTTCTCTAATTCAAATGCAGGAGGTGGAAGTGGTGCGCCATCGAGTGCGGTCTCACCGTGAATATCTGTGGCTGCTTCGATGTATCCAAGGATTGCATTGCCAGCACCTTCTGCAACTGGAACGTTGATCTTTGCAAGTGCGCAGATTGAGAGTGCGTTGGCAGTGACCTTAGCAATAATTCCATTTCCAGAGACGGTTGTGATCGCTAAAAGATTAATTGCTGGGTTGTGGGCAGCTAAAATCATGGCGAGTGCATCATCGTGACCTGGATCGCAGTCGAGAATAATCGGAGTTGGCTTCATAAACGCGAGTTTAACGAAAAAGGGACTTCTCAGTAAGAGGCTACGAGGTTAAGATAGGCAAATGGTCACAACCGCCGGAGCTCTTACCGATGGCTCACTCTCTTCGATCAAGGGATTTTTAAAGACACTTTCTCCCGTTGATCAAGTTGGTGCAGATGCTCGTGCTGCGATGCTTGCAACTCGCAGCATAAAGACTGCAAGTAAAAAATGGGCAATCGATATGGCAATCAGCATGATCGACTTAACAACTCTTGAAGGCGCAGATACCGACGGAAAAGTAAAAGCAATTTGCAATAAGGCGATTCGACCAGATCCAACCGATCCGAGCGTTCCGCATGTTGGTGCAATCTGTGTTTACAACGACATGGTCAGCGTTGCTCGCAAACATTTAGATGAAAGTGGCGGTCACGATATTCCGGTCGCTGCCGTTTCAACTGCATTCCCTTCAGGTCGTGCTTCCCTTGAAGTTAAAGAGCGCGATACAAAAGATGCGATCGCTAATGGCGCAACAGAGATAGATATGGTCATCGATCGCGGTGCATTCTTATCTGGGGACCTCGAGAAGGTCTATAGTGAAATCGTTTACATTAAATCGCTCTGCGGAGATAAGGCCCATCTCAAGGTCATTCTTGAGACGGGTGAGCTTGTTACCTATGACAATGTTCGTAAAGCGAGTTTTCTCGCAATGGCAGCAGGCGCAGATTTCATCAAGACCAGTACCGGCAAGGTCGCACCTGCTGCAACTGCCCCAGTAGTGCTCGTCATGCTCGAAGCGGTCCGTGATTTCTATCAAATGACTGGTGTTCGCATCGGAGTGAAGCCTGCAGGCGGAATCCGAACAACAAAGGATGCGATTAAACAACTCGTTCTTGTGAAAGAGACGGCAGGAGATGAATGGCTCAACCCAGAGTTATTTAGAATCGGAGCAAGTGCTCTGCTTAATGATCTCCTGATGCAGAGACAAAAGCTCACCTCTGGCCACTACGGCGGAGCAAATTACGTGACGTTGG
>JBILXG010000036.1:0-6887 GCA_044369465.1 Candidatus Planktophila sp. | reverse complement strand
GCAGCAGCAGTCGCTGCGCGTGCATCCTCATCACCGAGAACAGTGTAGAAAATTGATGCACTTTGGAGATCACCAGTAACTCTGGCATCAGTTACTGTGACAAAGCCAAGACGTGGATCTTTGATCTTTGTCTCAAGCAGCTGTGCCACAACAACTTTGATCCGGTCAGAGACCTTCTGTGCGCGATGTGATTGGCCCATGGTTAAGCACGCTTCTTCTCACGCATCTCGAAGACCTGGATTGTGTCGCCAATCGCCATCTCCTTGATGTTACCTACGCCGATACCGCACTCAAATCCTTCGCGAACTTCAGTGGCATCGTCCTTAAAGCGCTTCAGGGAATCGATCGTGAGATCTGCAACGATTACCTCGCCATTACGAAGTAGTCGTGCATTTGCATTACGACGAATAATTCCATCGAGAACAATTGATCCCGCGATATTTCCAGCCTTTGAAGATTTGAAGATGTCGCGTACTTCCGCGTTACCGAGGACGATCTCTTCAAACTCTGGCTTTAGGAGACCCTTAAGAGATAGTTCAATCTCTTCGATCGCCTGGTAAATAACTGAGTAGAAACGAACTTCGACGCCTTCCTGATCTGCAAATATTGCAGTCTGTGGTTCTGGCTTAACGTTAAAGCCGATCACGACTGCAGTAGACGCAGATGCCAGAGTGATATCGCTCTTTGTAATTGCACCAACACCACGGTGAATAACGCGAAGATCAACTTCTGCGCCGACATCGAGTTGCATGAGTGCATCTTCGAGGGCTTCCACAGAACCTGAAACGTCACCCTTGAGGATGAGGTTGAGAGTAGAAATCTTGGATTGCTCCATGAAGTCTTCAAGTGAAACCTTCTTACGAGCCTTAGCAAGTTGAGCATTACGTTCTGCCGCCTGACGCTTTTCAGCAATCTGACGTGCAGTGCGATCTTCATCTGCAACGAGGAAGGTATCTCCCGCACTTGGCACCGATGTAAATCCAAGTACCTGAACTGGGCGTGATGGACCAGCCTCTTCAACGCTCTCACCATGCTCATCGAGCATTGCACGAACGCGACCGAATGAACCACCGGCAACAATGGCATCACCGATACGAAGTGTTCCGCGTTGCACCAATACTGTTGCAACTGGGCCACGACCACGATCGAGGTGAGCTTCAATTGCAACACCGCGAGCATCATCATTTGCTACTGCGCGAAGATCAATTGCAGCATCTGCTGTGAGAAGGATTGATTCGATAAGTGCATCGATTCCCTGTCCTGCTTTAGCTGAAACGTTCACGAAGATTGTCTCGCCACCATACTCTTCTGCAACCAAGTTGTACTCAGTGAGTTGCTGACGGACCTTATCTGGGTTAGCACCCTCTTTATCAATTTTGTTGACGGCGACAACGATAGGAACATCCGCAGCCTGAGCATGGTTAAGTGCTTCGATTGTCTGAGGCATGATTCCGTCATCAGCTGCAACAACCAAGACTGCAATATCAGTGACCTTTGCACCACGTGCACGCATTGCGGTAAACGCCTCGTGACCTGGTGTATCGATGAAGGTAATGGCGCGATTTACGCCTTCGTGATCATGGTGGATTTGATACGCACCAATATGCTGGGTAATTCCGCCTGCTTCGCTCTTGAAGACTTCAGTCTTGCGAATTGCGTCAAGAAGGCTGGTCTTACCATGATCAACGTGACCCATAACAGTGACAACAGGAGGACGGGCTACCAGCTCTGATGGATCTAGCGCCTCAAGCTCGCGCGCTAAATCGATATCGAAATCTTGTAGCAGTTCGCGATCTTCATCTTCTGGTGAAACAACTTGAATTACATAGCCAAGTTGAGCTCCAAGAATTTCGAAGGTATCTGCATCCACTGATTGTGTGGCAGTAACCATTTCTCCTAAGTGGAAGAGTGCTGCAACTAACGCTGCTGGATCTGCATTGATCTTCTCTGCAAAATCTGCGAGTGAAGAACCGCGGCGCATGCGGATCTGAGTTTTTCCATCTCCGTGAGGAATAACTGCGCCACCCAACTTTGGTGCTTGCATATTGTCGAATTCATCACGTAACGCTTTTCTTGATTTTGGTTTGCGCTTAGAAGATTTACTTGCATTCTTTCCAAATGCACCTGCTGCGCCGCCACGACCTGGACCGCCACGACCTGGTGCACCGCTAGGTGCACGACCTGGCGCACCTGCTGCACCGCCAGCACCGCCAGCACCTGGACCGCTTGAACGGTATGGACCACTTGATGATGGTGCACCTGTTCCGGTGCGTGGTGGAAATTGTGAACCTGGTGCGCCGCCGCCGGCAGGACGTGGTGATGAAGGACGTGCTGCAAATCCTGGACGAACAGAACCTGGACGAGGTCCTGACATTCCAGGGCGTGCTGTGCCACTTCCTTGTGAACCTTGTGGACGTGCAGGTGGGCGTGGAACTGCGCCACCTGTTGAAAATGGATTATTTCCGGGACGTGGTGGGCGTGGAACTGCACTGCCTGTTGAGAATGGATTATTTCCAGGACGAGGAGCTGGCTTTGGTGCGTCTGAAGCAGTTGCAGCTGGTGCACTCTCATCTGGAATCTGTGGTGTTGGTGCAGATGCTGCGGCTTCTGCCGCTGCACGAGATGCCTTCAGGGCATCAAGATCTACACCGAGCTCTGCTGCCAACTCTGCTGCGAGTGCGGGATCTACCTCTGCACTCTTCTTTGCAGAAGTCTTCTTAGCTGCCGCCTTCTTGACTGGTTTCTTCTCCTCAACAGGTTTTGCATCTGGGTATAGCGCAATTAACTTGCGGACCACAGGTGCTTCTACTGTTGATGATGCTGAACGGACGAATTCGCCCATTTCTTGGAGCTTTGCAAGAACTTCCTTGCTCTCCATGCCGAGTTGTTTTGCCAACTCATGTACGCGGACCTTTGACACTTTTCTCCTGTCTTGGCCCACATACGAATGTGAATGCGAGCCTTAGTTGAACGACCTCATAATTCTGACGAGCTCATTTGAGTTTCATAACTTTCGCATCCAATTCTGTAAGTTCATCGGCGATGAACTGCTGTAGTTGTGAGTGATCGAAATTCTCGGCAGTTTTAAATGCTGCCTTAAATGACTTTCGCTCGATTGCCTGGGCGACACATTCTCTATGTACCCATGCTCCCCGCCCCGATAACTTTCGATCTGGATCTGGAGTAAGTACCAGCCCCTGCCGAACTATCCGAACGAGTGTGTCTGGCAATGCAAGGCCATCCCAAGAATATTTCTTGCGACATGCAATGCATGTTCGTTCCACCCCCTGAGTCTATCTAAGAGGGGTCGATATTCCTAAACGCAGGCTGAATTTATGCGGGGATCACGGGAGTGTCTGGGTGGATGTCGATGCGCCAGCCAGTCAAACGCGCTGCCAATCTGGCGTTCTGCCCATCTTTTCCGATCGCTAACGAGAGTTGGTAATCAGGGACCACAACGCGAGCAGAACGTGAAAGTTCATCAACAATCTCAACAGATGTCACTTTCGCTGGCGCTAACGCATGTTTCACAAACTCTGCTGGATCTTCAGACCAATCGACAATATCTATCTTTTCACCATGAAGCTCATCAGTTACCGCACGTGAACGCGCACCCATAGGGCCGATAAGTGAACCCTTCGGGGAAACACCAGCACGATGTGAACGTACTGCAATCTTTGTTCGATGACCTGCTTCGCGTGCAACTGCCATGATTTCAACAATACGATCTTGAATTTCAGGAACCTCGAGTGAGAATAACTGCTTCACTAACGCTGGGTGGCTACGCGAGAGCATAATCTCTGGACCTTTAAGACCTTGCTTTACTTCAACAACAAAACACTTAATTCGATCTCCATGTTTATACACTTCCCCGGGAACCTGCTCCTGCGGAGGAATTCTTCCTTCCACGCGACCAAGATTGACGTTGATCATCTTTGGATCTCTACCTTGTTGCACAATTCCAGAAATCACATCTCCCACTGAACCTGTGAACTCACCGACGATCTCGGCATCATTGGTCTCACGCATCTTAAACTTAATAACTTGGCGAATCGCTGATGTCGCACTACGAGCAAAACCATCAGGAGAGTCTTCTTCCTCGGCTACCCGTTCACCTTCTTCGTTGTAGATCGGAATCAAGATTGCAACATCGCCCGTCTCGCGATTAAGGCGAGAAAATGCGCGAGGTTTAGCCTCAGGTAATTCGTTATAAGCAGTGAGTACGCCAAGTTCGATCGCTGTAATCAGCGCTTCGATTGGCATAGCTTTTTCAGAAGTGAGAGCTGCAAGTGCCTGCATATCTACATGCATTTACTTGTCATCCTTTCGATTAAATTCAATTTCAACGACTGCTCGCTTGATGCCGGCTAGCGCCACCGTTTGCTCAACAGTCTCTTTCTTTACCGTGACGGTAAGTGTTACATCCTGATCGGTGTTGGAGAGAATTCGTCCAGTAACTTCGCTGCCATCGAGCTTAACAATCTTAAGCAGACGATCCACGTTCTTGGCAAAGTGACGAGGTTGAGTGAGCGGGCGATCGACACCTGGAGAAGTCACTTCGAGTGTAAATGGCGTCTCACCCATAAATGCTGCTTCATCAAGCAACTCTGAAATAACACGGGAGACACTTGTTACCTGATCTAAATTTAATGAAAGATCACCATCAACTATGCAGGTAACAATGCGGTGGTTTCCGGGAGTGGCAATATGAATATCTTCTAGGTAGAAACCCAGATCCGATACTGCTGGTGTAACGAGTTCGGAGATCTGATCTTTAAGCGCCATACGTGAGCCTACCTATTCGATTATTGTTAAGTTGTAAGGCTAAATTTATCACCACATTGTGATTGTGTCTAAACCCACCTTAAGTATCAACGCTGTTGTTATGACAAGAAAGATTTTGCGAACGAAGGTTGATCCCCCACGTATAGCAAGGGTTGCACCAATTAATCCCCCTGCAACATTTGCCACCGCCAAAACCAAACCGACTTTCCAAAGAATTGAACCGTCGAGGCCAAAGACCAGAATTGCGCCCAGATTGGTGCAGAGATTGATCACCTTTGCCATCGCCGATGCATTCAAAAAGGCGAAACCCAAAACGGCTACCAAGATCAGAATCAAGAATGAGCCGGTACCAGGTCCAATCAATCCGTCATAGAAACCGATTCCACCCGCAGCAATTGATCCAATACGCATCTGCTTCTTTGGTGAGTGCTTGAGCGACTCCACTGCTCCCAGTTGTGGACGCTTGACTGTGTAGATCACCACGGCGATGAGAAGAATGACGATGATTGGCCGTAGCGCTCGTGTTGGTATTGAGGAAGCCAGAAACGCTCCACCTATTGATCCGACAAATGCAGGTAGCGCCATAGCGGTGAGTAACTTCCAATTGAATGTAATCGCTCGTCGATAAAGAAGCGTTGCAGCTGAAGTTCCAAATACTGAGGTCAGCTTATTTGTGCCGAGAACCTCAACTGTTTCAAATTTAGGCAAACCAATAAGGAGTGCAGGGAGTTGAATCAATCCCCCGCCACCCGCCATGGAATCAATCAGGCCGGCACAAAATGCGGCACAGATAAGAAAAATGAGTGTTGTGAGAGTGATGTCGTAGAACACGTGAGCTCTAAAGTGAGGCTACAAGTGCAGAGATTGAAGTGACCGCCGAAGCAAGAGCAACTTCTTGCTTATCTCCACTCTTGCGAACACGTACTTCAACATTTCCCTGTTCGAGTGATTTACCAACAACCACAATGACAGGATTGCCAATCAACTCTGCATCTTTAAACTTAACGCCAGGGCTAGTTCCGCGACGGTCATCAAGCATGACGCTCACACCAGCTGCCTCAAGTTCTGTTGCAATCTTCTCTGCGGTATCAAAGGGAAGATCTTCTTTTCCGGTAGCGACAATATGTACCTTGGCAGGGGCTAGCTCTGCTGGCCAGTTAAGACCGATCTCATCATGTGTCTGTTCGGCAATTGCGGCAACTGCCCGTGTAACGCCAATTCCATAGGAGCCCATGGTGACAACTTGAGACTTACCGTTCTGATCTAAGACTGTCAGTGAAAGTGCCTCGGCATATTTGCGTCCAAGTTGGAAGATATGGCCAATCTCGATCGCGCGATCGATAATGACTTCTGTTGCGCACTCTGGACATGCATCTCCAGCGCGCACTTCAGCTGCTTCAACGTAGGCATCTGGCGTGAAATCGCGGCCGTTGACGACATTGCGAGCATGGCGATCTCTCTTATTTGCACCAGTAACCCATGAAGTTCCAGGTGCAATGCGAGGATCTGCATACACTGTAATTCCGAGAGCTTGCGCATTCTGCGGTCCGATATATCCCTTAACGAGGTTAGGGAATTTTGCAAAATCTGCATCTTCAAATGTGCGTAGTTCGTGGATTCCGCCAAGATTTTCTTGGAATCTCTTGAGGTCAACTTCACGATCTCCTGGTACTAGAACAGAGATTGCTTTTCCATCTGCAATCAACATGACATTTTTGAGAGTACTCGCGCCGGTGAATCCCCCGCCAAAACGTTCATTGAGCACTTGGACAAGTGAATCAATCGTTGGAGTATTAGGGGTATCAAGCTCTTCAAGGGCCGGTGTAGCACTTGCATCAACAGGATCAACCTTTGTCACCATCGCTTCGACGTTGGCTGCAAATCCACATGATGGGCAGAGAACATAGGTATCTTCACCGGTCGTGCAAGGCGCTAAGAATTCCTCAGACTTTGAGCCACCCATTGCACCAGAGACAGCCTTAACGATGTTGTATTTAAGTCCTAGGCGATCAAAAGTCTGAACGTAGGCATCGCGATGTTTTTGATATGAAATATCAAGGCCAGCATCATCAAGATCAAAGGAGTAAGAATCCTTCATCACA
>JBILXG010000035.1:0-7002 GCA_044369465.1 Candidatus Planktophila sp. | reverse complement strand
AGATTTGGCAGATTCACCGCCGACCTTTTCAACAATGGTTCTAAATATTTCACGATTCTCGCCACGTTCAATCGCATCAACATCTGCGCCGATCAGCTTGACTCCATAACGCGCCAGCGTGCCGGCCTTAAAAAGGGCGATCGCAGCGTTAAGTGCAGTCTGGCCACCTAGGGTTGCCAGTACGGCATCTGGACGTTCTTTGGCAATTATTCGTTCAATAAACTCCTGGGTTATAGGTTCAATATAAGTAGCGTCCGCAAACTCCGGATCAGTCATGATGGTCGCAGGATTCGAATTAACAAGTACCACTCGGATACCTTCGGTGCGAAGTACGCGGCACGCCTGTGTTCCTGAATAGTCAAATTCACAGGCCTGTCCAATCACAATAGGACCAGAACCGATAACCAAGACACTCTTTATGGATGGATCGAGAGGCATTAGATTGCACCAGCCTTTCTCGGATATTTCTCCATCACAGAAACAAATTGATC
Organism: Candidatus Planktophila sp.; assembly: GCA_044369465.1. Taxonomy (GTDB): domain Bacteria; phylum Actinomycetota; class Actinomycetes; order Nanopelagicales; family Nanopelagicaceae; genus Planktophila. The sequence continues at coordinate 6,511 of JBILXG010000035.1, read as the reverse complement.
AAAGAGATAAGCCGCATCGTGCGGACCTGCTGCTGCCTCTGGATGATACTGAACGCTAAATGCACCGCGTTCAAGAAGTTCGAGTCCTTCAACAACACCATCGTTCAGACATACGTGGGTGACGTGACCTGGGCCAAACACTGTAGTGAACTGACCATCAGTAGGCGCTTGAATGGCGAAACCATGGTTGTGCGAAGTTATTTCAACTTTTCCGGTGCGCTTATCAATCACCGGTTGATTAATTCCGCGGTGGCCGAACTGCAATTTGTAGGTTTCAAAACCAAGTGCTCTGCCGAGAATTTGATGACCAAAGCAGATGCCGAAGATCGGAATCTCTTCCGTGAGAAGCTCGCGCACGAGGCTTACGGTTTCTGTCATTGTCGCTGGATCGCCAGGGCCATTAGATAGAAAAACGCCATCTGGGTTAAGCGCCATAATCTCGGCAAACGTCGCGTTGTAAGGAAGCACATGCGTCTGGATTCCACGCTCTGCCATCGCGCGGGGCGTCGCTCCCTTAATGCCCAGGTCGATAGCTACAACAGTGAACCTCTTCTCCCCTTGCGCCGGAACAGTGTAGGCATCAGACGTTGATACATCTGCGCTCAGGAATGATCCAACCATCTGGCCACTCTTGCGCACTTCAATCACCATCTCTTCACGAGAAAGATCCAAATCGGAGAAGATTCCAACGCGCATTGCTCCACGATCGCGCAAATGGCGAGTCAAGGCTCGAGTATCAATGCCTGAAATACCAACAATGTTCTGTTCGATTAGTACATCTACCAAGTCAACTTCACTACGCCAATTGCTTGTAATTGGCGATGGATTTCTTACAACGAAACCGGAGACCCAAATTCTTGAACTCTCATTATCAAAGGTATTCATTCCGGTATTTCCGATATGTGGAGAAGTCATCACAACAACCTGTCGGTGATAGGAAGGATCTGTCAGAGTTTCCTGATAACCAGTCATTCCAGTCTGAAAAACCGCCTCACCAAAGGTTCGCCCTGTCGCTCCCCAGCTCTTTCCCTCAAAGACTCGACCATCGTCTAGAACGAGAAATGCTTTACTCATGCACCTCTCCCTTCTTGATAGACGATTTCACCATGAAAGAAGGTAGCAACAACTCGGGCCGCGAATTCCATTCCATGAAAAGGAGTATTGCGTGATTTCGATTGCAATTGATCACGATCCACGCGATAAGGGGCCTTCGGATTGATCACAGTGAGGTGTGCTGGCGTTCCAACAGCCAACTCGCGACCATGATCGGCGTATCCACCGATTCGAGCTGGTGCGACGCTCATTCGATTCTGCACTCCTGCCCAATCCATGAGTCCTGTTTCAACCATCGTGGCTGCAACGATCGAAAGTGCATGCTCTAATCCAAGCATTCCAAATGCAGCCTCTTGCCACTCACACTCTTTACTTTCACCAGGATGTGGGGCGTGATCGGTAGCCACAATGTCAATCGTTCCGTCCGCTAATCCGCGACGAAGCGCCATTACATCTGCCTCTGTACGAAGTGGTGGGTTGACCTTGAAGATAGGGTCATAACTTCTCGCACTCTCATCAGTTAAGAGAAGATGATGTGGGGTTACTTCGGCTGTGACATTTATTCCACGTGCCTTTGCCCAACGAATAATCTCTACGCCACCTGCGGTAGTGAGATGACAAATGTGCAAGCGAGAACCCACGTGCTCTGCCAGCAATACATCACGAGCGATAATTGCTTCTTCCGCAACGGCCGGCCATCCCTTTAACCCCAAGGTTGCGCTCACAATTCCTTCATTCATTTGTGAACCAGAGGTGAGTGCAGGTTCTTGTGCATGCTGTGCGATTACTCCGCCAAATTTCTTTACATACTCAAGTGCTCGACGCATCACGAGCGGATCACTAACGCAATTTCCGTCATCGCTAAAAACTCTTACCTGTGCAACTGAATCGGCCATCGCTCCGATCTCTGCCAGTACTTTCCCCTCAATTCCCTGCGTTACCGCGCCGATAGGAAAAACATCGAGAAGCCCAGCGCTTTTGCCTAATCGATATACCTGCTCGACAACTCCTGCAGTGTCAGCAACTGGAGAAGTATTTGCCATCGCCGAGAGCGCCACGTATCCGCCCTTCACGCCGGCACGTGATCCCGAAAGTACAGTCTCTGAATCTTCTTTACCGGGCTCGCGGAGATGAGTATGTAGATCAACAAGACCTGACAAAAGGATCATGGAAGTTGCTTCAAAAATAACGGCATCGGTATCGCTCAAAGATGGAGCTACTGCCTGAACAACGCCATTTTCCAGCAACACATCACATGTACGACCATCCGCGAGCGTTGCACCTTTGATAAGGGTCTTTTTGTTTTCTGTACTCACTATAACCCCGTCTCAATTGAAGTATCGCCAGCAAGTAGAAGGTAGAGAATCGCCATTCGCACGCTGACACCATTTGTAACCTGTTCAACAATTACAGAGCGTGCGCTATCCGCACTTTCGGCTGTGATTTCTAAACCGCGATTCATTGGACCTGGGTGCATCACAATTGCCCCAGGATGCAGTGAATTAAGACGTGCTGTATTCAGCCCGAAATAGCGTGAGTACTCACGAGCATTTGGAAAGAAGAGTTCACTCATTCTCTCTTGCTGCACACGTAGCATCATCACGACATCAACTGATTCAAGGACCTGGTCGAAATCATATGAAACGTTAACTGGCCAACTTTCGACGCCTACCGGAAGCAGTGTCGGTGGTGCGACAAGAGTTACATGTGCACCAAGTTTGGTAAGGAGCAAGACATTAGAGCGAGCGACACGCGAATGAAGAACATCTCCCACGATCGCCACCCGCAGCCCTTGTAAATCTTCTCTTCCTTGTGACAGGTGCTTGCGAATGGTGAATGCATCTAGAAGAGCTTGGCTGGGATGTTCGTGAGTTCCATCGCCAGCATTAATTACAGCGCCCGACATCCATTCGCATGCCGCAAGACGTGCCGGAGCACCCGATGCACCGTGTCGGATGATCACCGCATCAGCGCCCATTGCTTGCAGAGTTTGCGCTGTGTCTTTCAGCGATTCCCCTTTGCTCACACTTGAACCCTTTGCAGAAAAATTAATTACGTCTGCCGAAAGCCTCTTAGCTGCTGCCTCAAATGAGATACGCGTCCTCGTTGAATCTTCAGCAAAGAGATTCACGATCGTGCGCCCACGAAGAGTAGGTAATTTCTTCATCGGTGTATCACTGACCCGTGCCAACTCAGATGCCGTATCCAAGATTTTTATGGCATCGCTTCGACTGATGTCGGCGATAGACAAGAGGTGCTTCATGCCTGGCTCCCATCTGAGATGAGGACGTCGTCGACTCCATCAATCTCGGAGAGCAGAACTTTGACCGACTGTGATGTCGAAGTCGGAATATTCTTTCCCACAAAATCTGCTCGAATCGGTAGCTCACGGTGTCCGCGGTCGATAAGCACTGCGAGTTGCACTCGTGAAGGTCGGCCGATATCACCGAGAGCATCAAGTGCTGCCCGGATCGTTCTGCCTGAATAGAGAACGTCGTCGACAAGAATTACGGTGCGATTTTCTATGCCAAGAGAGGGAATACTGGTTGGCATAAGTGCACGTGGCGCTTTGAGTCGAAGATCATCGCGAAAAAGAGTTGTATCAAGGGTTCCGACCTGAATGGCTGAGCCTTCGATTTTCTCGATCAGCTGCCCAAGACGTAACGCTAGATGCGCTCCGCGAGTGGGAATTCCCAACAAAGTAATATTTGAAGCCCCGTTATTACGCTCACAAATTTCATGGGCGATACGAGACAAGGCGCGAGAGATATCTGGCGCAGGCAGAACAGAACTCATTTAAATCTCCTTCCCCGCCTCGCAGGACGGGTCTTAAAGGATGCGGCGAAAGAATACCACCACAGATCTCTGCTCTGTGGATATCCCTGAGCCAGAGCGAGTCATGCTCTCTACTCTGCACTCCATGCTCACTATCGATATGAATGAGATCCGATCGAGGATTCGTGCCGCCCGTATATCCCGCGGATGGAGTCTGGCCGAGTTCGCAAATCACTCCGACGGGGCGATCACCGCCGTTGCTATGGGTTCATATGAAAGGGGCGGAAGAACACTGTCAACCCCAAAGTTGCTGGCAATCTGCAGAGTTCTTGAGATATCACTCGTACATCTCTTAGCATCAGATCAAGAGTTAACTCCCAGTCAAGTGACTGATCGACACATTTACGATCTGCGACTAGTACAAGCGCTCCCCCAGTGCCCGGAAAAAAGCTCTCTACTTTCCTATATCCGAGCGATCATCCAAGAGAGAGGCGACTGGAACGGTGAGGTGATATCACTTCGTAAAGGCGATGTCGAAAATCTCCAACGAATCTTTGCAGCGAGCGAAGAAATTAAGAGTGAGAACTACCTGGCATGGGTCGAATATCAAAGGATCTCTTTAGTGAAGAACTAGAGAGCGAGGCTCGATTTAATTGATGCGATGCGCCCTAGGACGCCATGGATATAGCCTGCAGAATCATCAGTACTCAAATCTTTTGCGAGTATCAGGGCTTCATCAATAACAATCGCATCGTCTAGCTCTGGTGACCAGAGGATCTCGTAAATTCCAAGGCGCAAAATATTGCGGTCCACCGCTGGTAGTCGATCCATATCCCAACCTTGCGCATAGGTTGTGATTAACTCATCAATCTTACGTTTATGGGCATGGATTCCCTCAACAAGTGATTTTGTATATTCACGTATGGGGCGTGCGTCTGGACCCTCTTCCTCGACATCGCGAGAGGTAAGGAGTGCAAGAAGGTCACTACTGCGGATGTCAGACTCGTAGAGAAGGTCTAGCGTCTGCTTCCGAGCTTTACTGCGAGCAGACACTAGTTCGCGCGACCTAGATACGATCCATCGCGAGTGTCAACAAGTATCTTCTCATCTTGTTTTATAAACAGTGGGACCTGAACTTCGATACCAGTCTCAACTGTCGCTGGCTTTGTTCCACCTGAAGAACGATCACCCTGAAGGCCAGGTTCAGTATAGGTAACAAGAAGTTCAACAGATGCGGCAAGTTCGATATAAAGCGGATTTCCCTCATGGATGGCAACGATCGCTTCGGTATTCTCCAGCATGAAGTTTGAGGCATCTCCGACAGTTGCTGCCGAGAGTGTCATCTGATCAAAATTCTCGTTATCCATAAAAACAAAATCATCACCCTCTTTATAGAGGAAGTTCATCTCTCGCTTCTCGAGTATCGCCACATCAACCTTCACTCCAGCATTAAAAGTTTTATCAACAACTTTGCCGGTCATAACCTGCTTGAGTTTGGTGCGTACGAATGCTGGCCCTTTACCCGGTTTCACGTGTTGAAATTCAACAACAGTCCATAGCTGCCCTTCAATATCTAGGGTCATGCCATTCTTAAGGTCATTTGTTGTTGCCACAGTGGAGCTCCAGTTCATTGCGATAGCCACTTGCCATCTGCTTCAAGATCTGAAGTTTACCTCATTGGAGATTATGAAATGAGTGTCTTGAGGGCAGCCAGTGCGAGTGAATATGAGTTTGGGCCGAAACCACCAATGGTCCCATTTGCCACCCCTGAAACAACTGAGGTGTGTCTAAATTCCTCGCGTGCCAGCGGATTTGAAAGGTGTACTTCGATAAGTGGGGACTTTACCAACTCGGCTGCATCACGGATGGCGTATGAGTAATGAGTAAATGCCGCTGGATTAATAATCACTGGAATACTGGAATCCGCTGCCTCATGTAACCAACTGATTATTGTCGCTTCATCATCACTCTGACGAACATCAGCAACGAAGCCATTGCTCTCGGCCGCACTACGAATGTGCGCTTCAAGTTGAGGGTAAGTCATTTCCCCATAGATTGAAGAATCGCGAATGTCTAACCGTGAAAGGTTAGGCCCATTAATTACTAGAACCTTCATGAACATACCTTCTCATACGCACGCACGAGATCTGCTTGCGCCACATCTGCAAGTCGGTCAGTTTTCCCAATCTCTGAGATTGTTACGAAACGAAGTACATTTCCTCTAGATTTCTTATCCATAGACATGAGAGCCTTCAACTCAGGCCAATCCCCCGCTGAATAAGTAGTCGGTAGATTTAGACCCGATAGAACGTCGAAATGAAGGTCACGAACTTCGTCAGAGATAAGACCCAATTGAGATTGTAGATGCGCCATATAAGCCATTCCGATGGCTACACACTCGCCATGACGAAGAGTGTATTTGGAATGTTTCTCGACCGCGTGACCGAAGGTATGTCCGTAATTGAGAATTTCACGATCAAAGTTCTCTTTGAAGTCCCCACCGACTACGTCAGCCTTGACTTTCACGGATCTCTTCACCAGCTCTACAACGAGTGTGTGATCTTTTCGCACACTGCTTAGATCGCGATTCCGCAACAAATCAAGAATTCCTTTGTCGCGAATGAATCCACACTTAACTACCTCGGCAAGTCCTGCTGCAAAATCACGATCGGAGAGGGTTTCA
>JBILXG010000034.1:0-7047 GCA_044369465.1 Candidatus Planktophila sp. | reverse complement strand
CACGTTGCACGTTGTGATCAGAAGATTGCTTCTTGCTACAACTGGTTAGGCGATGGCGAGAAAGCACTTGAGGCTGCACGCAAGGCAGTCGATGTCTTTGAGACCGCGCACGATCATCGTCGCGAGACCTTCGCACTCTTTGAATACGGCAAAGCAGAGATCCTTCTTGGAAAGCTTGAAGAAGGCTTGGCAACGCTCGATGGAGTACTTCAAATCATCGCAGAAGACGAGCCTAAGGACTTTGAGTTCATTCTCGACATTGAAACCCGCATGGTTGTTGTGATGCGAGCACTTGGTCGTATCGAAGAAGCAACCGAAGTTGAGCGTCGCTTAGTTGCTGTCCGCGAAGCTCTTGGCGAAGACGAGAGTAAGTAACCTCTTTAAACTTGGCGAGGTAAGTGTTGTAACGCCCAGTGGTACATCGCGATAGCACCTGCAGCAGATGCGTTCATTGAACGTGTCGATCCATATTGCTCAATAGCATAAAGCACTTCACAGATTGCAACGCCTTCATCTGACATTCCAGCACCTTCCTGGCCAAAGAGCAGTACACATTTTTCAGGAAGGGCAGCACCTTCAAGATGCTTAGATGAAGGAACGTTATCGATGCCGATAATCGGTAAGTTGTTTTCTGCGCACCAGGTGGCGAAATCAGCGATCGTTGGGTGATGTAGAACGGTGAGATATCTATCTGTCACCATCGCACCGCGCTTATTCCAATCGCGCTTTCCGACAATATGAACGGCGCTGACATTGAATGCATTTGCTGTGCGAACTACTGAACCAATATTGAGATCGTGTTGCCAATTTTCAATTGCAATCTGTAGACCATGACGCTTTGTATTGAGGTCGGCAACAATTGCTTCGACGCTCCAGTAGCGATATTTATCTAAGACATTTCTTCTATCGCCATTTTCAAGTAGCTCAGGATCATAGTGATCACCGGTCGGCCAAGGTTTTTCATGAGGGCCGACACCTACAACGGGAAAAAATTCTCCTGGTCCTATGGTTGCAGGGGTCTTGATTTCCATGAGTTAACCCTAAACTAGGTAAGAGAATTCGCATATTCGCCCCTTGAACGGAGTCATCATGAAGATTGCATTCCATGTAGCTTTTGGAATCCACCTGCTATCAATTCTTGGCGTACTTGCCCTTCTAGTCATCTCATACAAGAAGACACCACGCGCCCTCAATCCAGGCGTCTTGCACAGCACTGCTACGGCGCTAGTTGCAGGAGTTGTCATGGTTGGTACGTGGTCGGCAGCACACGATATGGAAATCAATCATATGAAGGTGGGCATCAAGTTCTTAGTTGTCCTTGCAATTCTTGTTATTGGCTACAACAGTCTCAGGAAAAAAGTGTTTACGGATAGAACATTTATAGTGATGTTGGGACTCACCATCACCAATATCTTGCTGGCATACCTCTGGTAGAAAGTTTTCAGTAATGAAGAAGATCGCATCGGCAGTAATAGCTGCCCTAACTCTGGGGGCAATCCTTAGCGCACCCGTTTTAGCCTTCGATCCTCTTCGTGCAACAACTGTGTTTACCAATCTTGCAGCTGATCCCAAGTTAAAGAATCCATCAGTAATTCTCTTTGATGCCTCAACCGGCGAGCAACTCTTTGAATCAAATGGATATGCGCTGCGAAAGCCAGCATCTACTCTCAAATTACTTGCCGGAGTAGCGGTTGCACAGTATCTCGATCCAGAGATGCGCTTTCAAACTTCACTCGCCCTTTCAGATAAGAGCAACTCAGTTGTTATTCAAGGTGAGATGGATCCCTGGGCAACATTTAGCGCATTTAACGCAAAGCGATTAGGTCAGACTTCATTAAAGTATTTGGCATACCGCGCACATGTTGAGCTTGAGGCTCAAGCAGGAGCACCCGTTAAGAAAATGACGATTTATTACAACGGCATCTATGACGGCGAAGCCAGGAAAATGAAGGGCTATCTCAAGACTCGTAAGGTTTATGTGATTCTCAAACCAGTGACTTCACTTGAGGCACAGAACCTCACCATAGAACCAGTGATGAATAGCGCATCTCCAACAGTGCACCAGATGACTCATTACTTTATGCAATGGAGCGATAACGTCCTCTCAGATCGCCTCTCACGTATTGCAGCGAAAGCGGCAGGATTTAATGGGAGCGCTGAAGGAATTGCAGAAGTTTATGCAAAGGTTTTAGCAGAGCTAGAGATTGATTCAACAAAGTTGGTTGTTAAGGATGGCAGCGGCCTTTCGCACGACAACCGCATAAGCGCTAAATTACTTGGCGATTTACTCGTGAAGATTTACAAAGATCCACGATTTGCTGCAGTGATCGAGAGCCTTCCTGACGGTGGCATTAACGGAACTCTTAATGAACGTTTTATTAAAACCGCTCCCAACGCTGTTGGATTAGTCCATGCGAAAACTGGCACACTCAATGGAACAGTGACACTTGCCGGGTATATCGAGGCAGGGGATCGGGAATACATTTTTGTTGTTTTAGCTGATCGTCTCTCTCGGACCTATTCAGCGGCGAAAATTGCGAGAGATACTCTCGATAGATATTTGGGAAGAATTGCGGTGCCGCTAGTCCCGATAACTGAGAGTGAAACAGTAGTTAGTTCGATAACACCTTAATCGAACCACCGTAACAAGCCACCCAGGTGTTCTGTGATGGAGCATCAAAGGTGATTCCGATTGGTTCGTTACAGACTCTGATTGTCTGAATTAACTTCAAATCTGAAGCGCGGACCTTTGACATTGTTCCGCTGCCAAAGTTGACGACAAAGAGAGCGGATCCATCATCGGATATGTCGAGGCTGCGTGCCGCCTTTCCAGTGCTCACCGTCTTGATCAACTTATTGGCTTCAAGATTCCATGCTGCAACTTTGCCTGAAATATTAAGTGTGACGTAAAGGGTTTTCTCGTCAGGTGAAAGAACGAGCGCACGTGGGTTTGAGCCGACAGGGATAAAGGTCTTGGAAAAATCTTGCAGGTTGATGCGATGGACACCAGATCCACCCATTTCAGCAACGTAGGCATAGAGGCTGTCCTTGGTGATTGCGATACCGCGTGGGTATCTGCCGATTTTTATATTCGCAGCCGTCTTTCCGGTCTCTACTGAAATAACTGTCACCGTATATGAACACCAGTTACTGACCAAGATGTACTTGTTATCCGGAGTTACTTGCACAACCTTTGGAACAGAACCAACTGGGTAGACGGCATCAATTTTGTAATTTGTCAGATTTACTCGGCTAAGGAAGCTGCTGTCATAACCATTTGCCGGACTGCATTTATCAGTTCCTTCTTTAGTAAATCCTTTTCCGTACATCGCATAATTTGTGAAGTAGAGATATTTTCCGTCAGGACTAAATGCACCTTCTACTGGTGCGCCTCGATAACTTCCGCTGTACTTCTTATATCCAAAATCTGAAAGTCGAACGGTATCCGGGACAGTTGCCACAAGAGCGTTCTTGGTTGTGTCATAAATTGTCACTGAATGGCGATACATCATGTTATGCGCACTGACTAATCCGGTTCCGGATGAGAGAACAGATTTAGGTGCGATATTTCCATTAATGGTTGCAACGACCTTCATCTTTGATGTAGAGATTGTCGATGTTGGAGTTTCGCTCGCTTGCACACTCGGGGCTACAAATGAAAGAACGCCTGTAGCAACAATGGCTACAAGCGTTCTTCTCATATGAATATCCTAATCGCCATCGGAAGGAGCTCGACTTGAGAAGCAACATGTGGAGTCATCGGGACATCACTTGGCCCCGTCGAAACCACTGTGTCATGCGTCTCTCTTCCTTGTTGTGAGCAAGGTAGCGGCCGAACCTTAAAGCACTCTGAGAACAGAGATCAGGTTTGCTGGGTAATCTAGCGCCATGGTCCTCCTGCGCGCTTATGTGGCTCTCATGAAGCTGCGCGTTGTCGAACTTCTTCTGATCTCCACGATCCCGGCAATGATTTTGGCCGAACAAGGCGTTCCTTCTCTGGGATTGATTGCAGCGACTTTAGTTGGTGGCACTCTTGCTGCAGGAAGTGCGAATGCATTTAATATGGTTTTAGAGAGTGATCTTGATAAATTAATGGAACGTACTTCTGCGCGCCCACTCGTTACTGGAGCAATAAGCAAAAGACATGCGACAGTTTTTGCAACCGTCATCGCTGCACTTTCACTGACTATCTTTTGGATCTTCACAGAACCTCTTGCAACACTACTTACCGCAATTGCAATCGCTTTTTATGTAATTGTTTACACGATGGCTCTCAAGCGCCACACATCTCAAAATATTGTTTGGGGTGGTGCCGCCGGATGTATGCCTGTCTTCATCGGTTGGGCAGCAGTTACTAACTCACTATCGTGGGCAGCAGTTGCCTTCTTCCTCGTTGTTTTCTTCTGGACGCCACCTCACTTCTGGGCGTTAGCAATTAAGTACAAGGATGATTACGAAGCAGCGAAGATTCCAATGCTTCCTGTAATTGCAGCACGTAACATCGTCGTTCGAAATATGTGGTTCCACACCGTTGCAATGATTCTTAGCTCAGTTGCACTTATCTATCTCACAGAGTTGCAGTGGTGGGCGATGGTAATCACGATTGCCCTCGGTTTAGTTTTTGCATTGCAACTTGTACAACTGAAGGAAAATTCAGAGAATTACATTGCAGTAGCGTTAAAGATATTTCATTGGTCAATCACCTATCTGACCTTATTCTCAGCCCTACTTGTTATTGCTCAGCTCTTAAAGGCTTGATCTAAATCCTTAATAAGGTCATCTACGTATTCAAGGCCTACAGATAGTCGCACCACAGAAGGTGTAATGCCCATCTCTGCCTGTACTTCTGGACTCAATCGGCGATGAGTTGTAGATGCAGGGTGGGTTATCAGTGACTTGCTATCTCCGAGGTTGTTAGAGATATCAATAATGCGAAGCGCATTCATTACCTTGAAGGCATCCTTAGCTGAGCCAGCAAATTCAATACCGATCGTTGATCCGCCACCGCTCATTTGTCGTTGCGCTAATGCGTACTCTGGATGTGAAGCAAGCCCTGGATAGCGCACGCTCTTAATCTCTGGTCGCTTCTCTAGATATTCAGCGATTGCTTGTGCGTTATCGCTCATACGCCGCACACGCATATCCATCGTCTCAAGTGATTTCACTAGCACCCAGGCATTGAATGGACTGAGCGCTGGACCTGTATGGCGAACAAATGGAAGTAGGCACTCATGGATATATGCAAATGAACCAAGAATTGCGCCGGCCAATACGCGGCCCTGTCCGTCGATATGTTTTGTTGCAGAGTACATAACAACATCTGCACCTAGTTGAAGCGGCTTCTGTAGAACTGGTGAAGCCATGATGTTATCGACGATGACGGTTGCGCCAACTTTGTGTGCTAAATCGCTCACCAATTTAATGTCAACAATGTCCAAAAGCGGGTTGCTTGGGGTTTCAATAAAGACAACCTTTGTTGGCTTACTTAGCGCCTTAGCCCATGCAGCAGGATCGTTGCCCTTAACTAATTCAAAGGTAACGCCCCATTTAGGAAGAAATTCTGTAATCACAACGTGGCAAGAACTAAACATGGAAGCCGATGCAACGACGTGGTCACCGGCGCTGACCATGCAGGCGATTGATGCAAACATGGCAGACATACCTGAACCAGTTGCTACGCAGAACTCTGCACCTTCTATGGCAGCTAAGCGCTTTTCAAACATTGCAACCGTTGGATTATGGAAGCGGCTATAGAGGTAGTGATCTACTTCATCGGTAAATGAATCAACTGCTTCTTCGGCAGATGAATATGTAAATCCGCTAGAGAGATAGAGAGCTTCTGCAGTCTCGCCAAAACCAGAACGTGCAAGACCGGCGCGGACAGCAGCAGTTTGTGGATTAATTTCCCAATCTGGCTCTTGTCGGGAAACGCGTGGCTGATAGCCCCAGACATCTTTACTCATGGTGAAATCTTAATCCGCGCACGCTATATTCACTACATGCCCGCTCAAGAGATTGCTCTTTCAGTCCAGGACCTCAGCAAGAAATACGATTCTCGTTTTGCCGTCTCTCATGCCAACTTTGAAGTGCCGCTAGGAAGCATTTGCGGCTTTGTTGGCCCAAATGGCGCTGGAAAGACCACAACAATTCGCATGTTGCTGGGCTTGATCTCACCTACTGGTGGCACCGGACAGATCCTTGGTCATTCAATCAACGACCCGGATGAGTACCTCAAACATGTCGGTGCGATGATCGAAGGCCCTGCCTTTTATCCAGCGCTATCTGGTGCGGAAAATCTCCATGTATTGGCAACGCTCGGCGGCTTTAGCCATGAACGAGTTGGGGAAGTTCTTGCAACTGTCGGATTGGCAGATCGTGCGCAGTCAAAATTTAAAACATATTCACTAGGCATGAAACAGCGTTTAGGAATTGCTGCAGCTTTATTGCCAGATCCAAAGATTTTGATTCTCGATGAACCAACTAACGGGCTAGATCCAGAAGGTATTCAAGAGATTCGCGATCTATTGCGCGGGTTGGCAGATAAAGGAACAACTGTTTTCGTCTCGTCACACCTTCTATCGGAGTTAGAGATCATCAGTGATTACATCGTGATGTTACGTAAAGGCGAAGTTGTCTTTGCCGGACCAATTCAACAACTCTTTGAAGCACAACAACCATTTATGTTGGTCCGTGCAGAAAACGCTAGCGATCTAGATAAAGTTGTTGCGATCGCAGTTGCTGATGGACATAAGGCGCACATTCAATCTGGTGTTGCTCACATCGAAGGGCCAGCAGATTGGGCAGGAACCCTCAACAAGAAGGCATTTGAGGCGGGGATTGTCTTAACTCAACTTTCACCACAGCTACCAAATCTGGAAGAGACATTCTTTGAAATGACAGGAGATAAGAAATGATTCGTGTCATCAGAGCTGAGTGGCGCAAACTCCGCAGACCAACGCTCTTTCTTGGAACTATCGGAGCAGCGCTCTTTTTTACCGGCCTCTTTACATCTCTGCTCTACCTACTTATTGACTCTCCTCGTGGAAA
>JBILXG010000031.1:0-7153 GCA_044369465.1 Candidatus Planktophila sp. | reverse complement strand
AGTGGTGCGCCACCGTATGAGAATGCAGAATTTAGCTTTCCTTTCCGGTCTGGAATAATTGTTTTCTTATCACTACTGCTGACATGTTCTGGAATCACAACCAGGCTATCTCGCGGAAGAGAGATGATGTAGGCGCGATCTCGTGACTTACTCAAGTGAATAATGAGCATTGTGTCTGAGCGACCGCCGGCGGCTGTCGCCGTTGAACCCACCCGTAACTCACGCATTTGCTCTTTTGTGAGACCTTCTCGAGTATCTGATCCAACGAGGAGATAGTTCTCGGCTTTGGATGTCTTCTCAGGGCGATCGTTAATCGAGTTAAAGACATCAATACGGGCGATCGAGCTGCTGACTTGTCCAAGGCCAAAGGAAGATACGGAAGAAACGAGCACGATAGCGACAGAGAGTGAGGTAATTATCCGTATGGCTCGTGTTGATTTCACGACGTAAGACTACTTGGGCGATAGCGTAGAGGTGTTATGACATCGCCGAACGCCTCGTTACCTGCCTCACCAGGCATTAGTGTGATTTTGCCTGTGCTCAACGAACAGGCACATCTAGCAGATTCAATTCAAGCCATTCTTTCTCAAAGTTATCTGGGAAAGTTTGAAGTCATTTTGGCACTTGGCCCCTCACGAGATTCCACCAATGAGATTGCGCGCTCACTCGCAGCGCAGGATTCGCGCGTGATTCTTGTGGAAAATCCGACAGGTCGTACCGCGGCCGGACTCAATATAGCCTTACATGCATCAACTCAAGATGTTGTGGTGCGCGTTGACGCACACGCAGAGATTCCAAATAACTATCTCCAATTAGTTGTCGAGATTCTTAAAGAATCTGGCGCAGTAAATGTTGGCGGCGTTATGGGCGCTGAAGGAATTACATTCTTTGAAACCGCTGTCGCCGCTGCAATGTGTAGTCCATTTGGCGTTGGAGGTTCAAGATTTCATATCGGCGGCAAGGCTGGCTATGTAGATACTGTCTATCTGGGAGCCTTTATTCGTCAAGCAGTTATTGATGCAGGCGGATTTGATGAGCGATTTGTCCGTGCCCAAGATTGGGAGCTTAACTACAGACTTCGACAAAATGGTGGGAAAATTTTTTTTGATCCAAGACTTCATGTGACGTATCGTCCGCGCTCAAACTATCGAGCCTTGGCTAAACAGTATTTTGAATATGGAAGATGGCGTCGAGTGATTGCTCGTAAATACCCCGAGACAATCAATTACAGATATTTGGCCCCACCACTTGCTCTCATTGGAACAGTGCTCTCACTCATTGCAGGCAGCCTCTTTGATCCATCTCTCTATCTGCCGGTTGCTACGTACATCACATTTATTGCAATCACCCCACTCTTTATCTCAAAGAATCTGGCGCACTATCCACTGCTGGTATTTATTCTTCCCACGATGCACTTTTCGTGGGGACTTGGCTTCCTTACCTCGCCACGAAAGCTAGTTCCAGACTCTCTGCGGTAACCTTCACTCATATGAGTACGCCTGTGACTGTATATGAGCCATTTCGCGCTGGGTTGCCCCCAATGCGTCAATACCTACGCTCGCTCTGGTCACGCCGCCATTTCATTGCCGAGTTCTCACGCTCTGAATTACGCGAACAGAATTATGGATCTGTCTTTGGTCAACTCTGGCTTGTCCTTAATCCACTATTACTTTCAGGTGTCTACTTTCTTCTGATTTACATTATTGGTGGAGATAGTGATGCCAACAGATACGTTCATCTGACATCGAGCCTCTTTTTCTTCTACCTCATAGCAAATAGTTTGACCGGGGGAGTCAAGTCGATAACTTCGGGGCAGCGTTTGATTATGAATACCGCCTTCCCACGCATCATGCTTCCAATCTCAGCCTCTGTGATTGCAATCTTTAAATTCATGCCTACTCTGATTGTCTTCTTTGCTATCCGCACAATTATCGGAGCTCCATTTTCTTGGCAGATGCTCTGGGCCATTCCAATCTTCCTCCTTGGTGTTTTCATGGGACTAGGAATGGCAATTTCGATCTCGTGCACCAATGTTTACTTCAGAGATATCGCAAGCCTGCTTCCGTACATCACGCGCAGCCTTATCTACCTTTCACCGATTCTCTACGAAGCATCAACACTCTCTGATAAGTTGCGCGCACTCGAGATCGCTAATCCAATTTTCTATCTCTTAGATGCATGGTCACAAGTAATGGTTTACGCGCAAAGTCCAAGCACTTCATCAATTCTTATCAGTTTGGCGTGGGCAACACTAATTTTTATTGTCGGAACATACTTCTTCTTATCGAGGGAGCGTGATTTCGCTGTCCGTCTCTAGCACTCATCCACATAACAGCATCGCAGTCTCCGTGCAATCGGTTGGACTGACATACACAACCTCTGTTGATAAGAAGCCTACGTTGAAAGCACGAGTAAAGCGCTTCGGTAGAAGTGGAAAGTTCTCGCGCACCGTCAATGCACTCAATGACGTCAGTATTGATGTGCATTATGGAACAGTGTTGGGAATCATCGGCTCAAACGGTGCTGGAAAATCTTCACTCATGCGCGTTATTTCGGGGATCATTCCTCCATCACAGGGTCGCATCGAGGTCCATGGATCGGTAAGTACTCTGCTTGCTCTCGGAGTTGGATTCAACGCCTCCCTCACAGGGCGCGAGAATGTTTATCTTGGTGGATTAGCTGCCGGAATGACGCGAGCAGAGATTGATAGCCAATTTGATGAAATCGCGGAGTTTTCGGAGCTAGGTGAGGCTATTGATTCGCCAATGCGCACCTACTCCTCAGGCATGTATGCCCGGTTGGCATTTTCAGTGGCTGCAACAGTTAAGCCGGATATTCTCATTATTGATGAAGCGCTAAGCACGGGTGATGCCCGCTTTAAAGAGAAGAGTTTGAATCGTATTAAGGAGCTGCGCACCGAAGATCGTGCGCTAATTTTGGTGAGCCACGCTCTGGCCACGATTGAAGATATTTGTAATGAAGTCATCTGGTTAGATAAAGGAAAGATGATGGCTCGTGGAAAACCTGCAGAGGTAATCGCTGCATATCGCGAGTATATGCAAGTACGAAAGAGCGCATCTTCTGATGAGGATGTCTAAGAATTTTCTAGCTCTTCTAATAACTGCACTGATTTCGAGTGCGGCACCAGCACAAGCGATCGAAATTCCTGCAAAATTTGAATTCACTGGCAGCGGATACGGCCATGGCGTTGGAATGAGTCAGATCGGTGCCAGATCGCGTGCATTAGCTGGGGAGAGCGCTACAGCAATTCTCAATTACTACTACAAGGATGTTCAAGTCGTCCCATACGTAGATACGCATACGATCCGTGTCAACATTGCTCATCTAGTAAAGTCAATTGCATTTACCACTCACACTCCAGGTGCGCGTATAGACGTCTTTGAAGGTGATATTGGAAATGCAACAGAGACAATGCCCGTTACATCTTTTGCTACCAAGAAGAGGGCAACTTTTACCATCGCAAGTATGCCGAAGCAGAAGGCGCTCACATTGCGTTGGATTGGGGAAAACCCCATCATCACCATGACTCAAGGATCTGTCTCCACTAAATATAAATACGGTTACATCACAATTAAAGTTCTTAAAGGTGCGCTAGTAGTAACAAATACTCTCTCGCTGCGAGATGAGTATCTCTGGGGCATTAGCGAAGTTCCATCTAGTTGGCCTGCCGCAGCGCTAGAAGCCCAGGTGATTGCTTCACGAAGTTTCGCACTTTCAAAGTTGGGTGTGATTAGAGCGAGTTGTGATTGCCAAGTCTTCTCACATATCTCAGACCAAAACTTCGTTGGATACTCCAAAGAGAGTGAACCTAGATTCGGCCAATTTTGGAAAGATGCCGTCTCGCGCACAATCATCGATACTTCAACAAGTCTTGTTGTACTCAGCAACGGCAAGCCCGCACAGACCTATTTCTTCTCATCATCAGGTGGCGCAACACAAACATCACTTGATGCGTGGGGAGGTGCGACTGCCTACACGCAATCTGTTCCAGATAGTGCAAGCGTGGATGTGAAACTTAATCCTCGATTTGCCTCCTGGAAAGCATCATCTACACAGGAACTTGTCGCAAAGGCATTCCTCTTACCAAATGTTGTTTCACTGGAAATTCTCGCGCGTAACCAAGCTGGTGCAGTCACCTCTATTGCAGGTACTTCCGCCGATGGAGTAACAAAGAGATTACGAGGCGATACCTTTAGAAGTAGAGCGAAGTTACCTTCAGCGTGGTTTAACTTAGTTGGCGTGGAGAATTGAGTTAAGTCCGCCCCATGAACCTTCGCGAACAACAACTTCTAAGCAACCATCGAGTGAGTTTCTTCTAAATAGCACATTGGAAGCTCCGCTAAGAGTTCCAGCTTTAACAATTTCTCCATCCGGTAGACGAACCTTCGCCGCCGCTGTGATGTAGGTGCCTGCCTCGATCACACAGTTATCTCCGAGTGAAATTCCAAGTCCTGAGTTAGCGCCCAGTAGACATTTCTTTCCGATCGAAATAACTTGCTTGCCGCCGCCACTGAGGGTTCCCATGATTGATGCACCGCCACCAACATCGCTGCCATCATCGACCACGACACCTGCAGAGATGCGCCCTTCAACCATTGATGTTCCAAGCGTTCCGGCATTGAAATTAACAAAACCTTCATGCATCACCGTGGTACCTGTTGCAAGGTGTGCGCCAAGTCGAACTCGATCGGCATCTGCAATTCGAACACCAGATGGAATTACGTAGTCGACCATACGTGGGAACTTATCTACGCTAAAAATAGTTACGTGGCCATCGCGTGCGCGTAATCCAGCGCGGACTTCTTCGAAGCCCTCCACTGCGCATGGGCCTGCCGATGTCCAGACAACATTGGTAAGTAAGCCAAAAATTCCATCCAGTGATAACCCGTGGGGCTTAACCAACCGATGTGAAAGAAGATGAAGACGTAGATATGCATCGATTGCATCTTGTGGTGGCTGAGAGATATCAATTTCACGAGAAACAACTTCTCGTCTTACTTTTCGCACGTCATCAGCACCGACTGCATCGAGGAGAGACTGAGCAGGATTTCCTTCAAGTGCACCCAGAGCTGGCGATGGAAACCAAACATCAAGAACTGTATTGCCCGAGAGTGTGGCAATTCCGTGGCCGTGAGCGGTATTTGATTGAGACGACATAGGCACACAATATCGCTTATCCTTAATTTCATGGCTATCAATCCGAAGAACACTCTTGCAATACGCGTTAATTGCGATGCTCCGATAGAAAAAGTATGGGCAAGCATTGCCGATTGGAGCAGTCAGGGTGAATGGATGCTCGCTACTCGAGTCTGGGTTACATCAGAAATTTCTGAAGGAGTTGGTACTTCGATTGCGGCATTTACCGGTCCCGCCCATCGGATCTACCCAGCACTTTCATTTCTTGGACTGCTTGACACCATGACTGTTACAAAGTGGGAGCCACCGGTGCAATGCGATGTGATCCATACCGGAAAAATTTTAAAGGGCACCGGTACATTTCAACTCGAACCCAATGGCCCGAACTCAACCAATTTTTATTGGAGCGAGACTATTGATATTCACCGCGCGCTATTCCTCTTGGGCGCGCCATTTTTGTGGATTGGCGTTCGCATCTCGCTCGCACGTTTTGCTCGTCAATGTAAGAACCTTTAAAAATTAGCCACCTATCCATGGTCATAAGCCAACCAGGGGATATTGAGAACGGGTAACCTCGTCCTATGGCAGCGCCGAAAACCTTGGCCGAAGTGCTCGAAGCACTTCCGGAGGAAGAGCGCATCATCTTGACCTTGTCCTATCTTCGAGGCATGAGTGCAGGTCAGATTGCGACCCTGCTACAAGTGCCTGAAAAGTCGGTGGAGGCAGTTATTGCCTCAGGTAAGGCGCGTTTGACTGCAGAACTAGGCCTGTAGCCCTTATCCGATTTCATGTATCGGCCCTGAGTGCGAGATACTTACCCCCTTACTTTCTAAGCACCTCGCGGAAAGCCCACGCTTTATAAGGAGTCTCATCATGGCAGCTATGAAACCTCGCACTGGTGATGGACCGATGGAAGTAACAAAGGAAGCGCGCTCGCTAGTCATGCGCATTCCTCTCGAAGGCGGAGGCCGCCTCGTTGTTGAACTTAACCCTACAGAGGCAAATAATCTCAGCGCTGCCCTAGAAGCAGCTGTTGCACTCATCAAGAAGTAATTTTTTACGCGGATAGAGTTGTAGGTTCCAATGGTTGTTAGCGCGCTCCATCCAGATTTGGATTCTGTCAGCACTGCCGATGTCATCGTAATTAGTTACATCAGCCTTGCCACTGAAGAAAATAGCGAAAACGAGATTATTTTCAATGCCCACCCAGCGCTCGTGAAGAAGATCGAAAAACTCTTCGCAATAGATTTACGCGGCGAACTCTCCTTTTTCACTCCAACTGGAAAAGCAGGCGAACTCAATGAGATCCCTGTCAGCGCTGTAGATAGTCCAGTCGAAAAAATCATTCTCTTGGGCGTTGGAGATCAGTCTCTCGCCTCATTCCGTGCAGCAGGCGCTGCACTTGGTCGCAAAGTGCGCGGGGCAGGAAAAAACTTCGCGACAATTGCTCCAACTAATCGCGATGAAGTTATCGCATTCGCAACTTCTGCAGCATTAGGTGAGTACACCTGGAATCAGAAGACCACCGCTAAGCCGTCGCCATCGGAGATCGAAATTGTCACTTCAGATGCCGCCCCTGTTGAGTATGCCGGCGTTATCTCCGGTGCGGTCTGTCGCGCACGGGATCTGATTCACACACCAGCGAATATCAAAACACCATTATGGATGGCTAACCAGGCGCGCGCGATTGCATCTGAATATGGCCTCGAGATTAACGTCCTCAGCGGAACTGCTCTCAAAGAATTTGGCGGCCTTAGAGCGGTTGGAAATTCTTCTCCAAATCCTGGTCCACGATTTATTCACCTTACCTACACACCTAAAGGTGGCAAGAAAAACTCACGAATTCCTCATGTAGTACTAGTTGGAAAGGGAATCACCTTCGACACTGGAGGAATTTCGCTCAAGCGTCCATACGACACGATGATGGCGATGAAGAGCGATATGGCAGGGTCAGCAGCTGCGCTTGCAACAATCAGCGCACTTCCACAACTTGGCG
>JBILXG010000030.1:0-7170 GCA_044369465.1 Candidatus Planktophila sp. | reverse complement strand
TGCAACGCTTAAGGCTCGTGGCGATGTAATTGAATCTGCAAACTTCCAACTCGATGTTGTTGATCCAACAATTAAGGAGGAGAAGTAAGTGAATCCATATAACTACCTCTACCTCGCTGCCCTCTTGTTCACGATCGGAGCAGTTGGCGTTGTTGTACGTCGCAATGCAATCGTTGTTTTTATGTGTATCGAGCTCATGCTCAATGCCGCAAACCTCACTCTTGTGACCTTCTCTCGCCTCAATGGAAATCTCAACGGTCAAGTCGTCGCATTCTTTACGATGGTCGTTGCTGCCTGCGAAGTTGTTGTGGGCTTGGCAATCATCGTGGCTATTTACCGCTCACGCCGTTCAGCATCTATCGACGATGCTAGTTTGTTGAAACGATAACAATGGTTACCTCAAGCTCACTCGTTTACCTCATCGGTCTTCCACTATTTGGAGCTGTCTTCCTGCTTCTTATGGGACGCAAGGCTGATAAGTGGGGACACCTTTTTGCGACAGCAATGTCTGCCGGATCATTTGCACTCGGAGTAGCTCACTTCTTCGCGATGACTGATCGCGCTGCAAAAGATCGCGCAATTACCCAGACCCTGTTCTCTTGGATCAAGGTCGGAGATTTCGATGTTGATGCAGCGCTCTTACTTGATCAACTTTCAATCTGCTTTGTTTTGTTGATTACAGGCGTTGGAACACTGATTCATATCTACTCAATTTCATATATGTCAGAGGATAAAGATCGTCGTCGCTTCTTTGCCTACCTCAACCTATTCGTAGCTTCAATGCTTCTCTTGGTACTTGGTAATTCATATCTCAACCTTTATGTGGGCTGGGAAGGCGTAGGTCTTGCTTCATACCTTCTTATCGGATTCTGGAATCAGAAGTCCGAATATGCCACCGCATCGAAGAAGGCATTTGTGATGAACCGCGTTGGCGATATGGGATTGTCATTTGCAATCATGATCGCATTTGCCACGATGGGAACAGTTTCATTTGAAGGCGTAAAGGAAGCGGCAGAGCGTGCCGGTACTCCAGCGCTGACCGCTATGGGAATCATGTTGCTCGTTGCCGCTGTTGGTAAATCTGCACAATTCCCATTACAGGCTTGGCTGGGCGATGCGATGGCAGGCCCAACTCCTGTATCGGCGCTGATCCATGCAGCGACAATGGTTACTGCAGGTGTTTACTTAATTGTTCGCTCTAACTTTGTCTTTGATGCCGCTCCAACTGCACAACTTCTTGTTGTCATCATCGGCGCAATCACACTTATCTTTGGTGCGATTATCGGTATGGCTAAAGATGACATTAAGAAAGCTCTTGCAGCATCGACGATGTCACAGATTGGCTACATGATCTTAGGTGCTGGCCTTGGCCCTGCCGGATATGCATTTGCAATCATGCACCTACTTACTCACGGCTTCTTTAAAGCTGGAATGTTCCTTGGTGCAGGCTCAGTCATGCACGGTATGAACGATGAAGTGAATATGCGTAAATATGGTGCGCTCCGTAAGTTTATGCCGATTACATTTATTACCTTTGGCCTTGGTTATCTAGCAATTATTGGTGTTCCACCATTTGCTGGTTTCTACTCTAAGGATGCGATCATCGCTGAAGCATTTAATTCAGGCGGAATTAAGGGAATTATTCTTGGAAGCGTCACTCTCCTTGGAGCGGCGATTACTGCTTTCTATATGACTCGCGTGATGGTCATGACATTTACCAGCAAGGCTCGTTGGGATGAGAATGCACATCCACACGAATCACCTGTGCTGATGTGGCTTCCAATGGTGATCCTCTCAATTGGATCCGTTACTTCGGGACTTCTTCTCTACCGCGGTGATGCGCTAAAGAATTGGCTCTACCCACTCTTTGATCATCATAAAGAGCATGAAGAGCTACTCCCACACAGCGTTGTCACAATTTTGGCGATCACGATGGTGGTAATCGGTGTAACTATCGCGCTCTTGAAATATCAATTTAAGGACGTTGCTGCAGTTGCTCCAACCGATGTTTCGTGGGCGACTCGCGCTGCTCGTAATGATCTGGGACAGGATGCCTTTAACGAGGCGGTCTTTATGCGCCCAGGACAAGCAATTACACGTGGCTTGGTTGCCGTGGATGAGGTAGTTATTGATGGCGCAGTACGTGGAGTTGGCTCAATGACAGTTGAATCTGGTTCAACTCTGCGTCGCACACAATCTGGATATGTTCGCTCATATGCAGCACTCATTCTTGTTGGGGCACTGGCTCTACTTTCAGCGATCTGGGTGGTGACTCAATAATGACTCTGACAATAATCATGCTTCTGCCGTTGTTGGGCGCTGCAATTATCGCGGCGATGCCTGCCGCCAAGACAACTCTTGTGAAGCAGATTGCCTTGGCAACAACTCTTGTAGTTGCTGTCGCGACAATCGTGAAGGCGCTCAGCTTTGACACTCAGAACACCGCACTTCAATTTAGACAGAGTTACTCATGGATCCCATCATTTGCAATCAACTGGGCAGTGGGCGTTGACGGAATCGCGCTCGTTCTGATTTTAATGTCAGTCATCCTTGCACCCGTTGTCATCTTGGCAGGTTGGAATGAATCTGAAGGCGGCCGTTGGGGAGTAAAGACTTTCTACATTTTGATTTTGGTACTTGAGACAATGATGATCGGTGTCTTTGCAGCAACCGATCTCTTCCTCTTCTACGTCTTCTTTGAAGCAATGCTTATCCCGGTCTACTTCCTTATCGGTGGTTATGGCAGCGGAGAGCGCGCAGCGGCTGCAGTGAAGTTCCTGCTCTATAGCCTCTTCGGTGGCCTCTTGATGTTGGCTTCAATCATTGGCCTCTATGTCATCTCTGGAAATAACGGTGGTCATACATTTGATATCACCGCACTCTCTGAGCTTCACACATCAATGAGTGGCACAACGCAGAACATTCTCTTCTTAGGATTCTTTATCGCCTTTGCGATCAAAGCTCCGCTCTGGCCATTCCACACTTGGTTACCGGATGCAGCAAAGAGTGCGACAGCGGGCACCTCTGTCCTTCTCTTGGGCGTGCTCGACAAGGTGGGAACTTACGGAATGATCCGTTTCTGTCTCTCCATCTTTCCTGATGCAACGAAGACATTTGCTCCTGTGATCATTGTTCTCTCACTGATTTCAATTCTCTACGGTGCGTTCTTAGCAATCGGTGCCAAAGATATTAAGCGCCTTATTGCATACACATCTATCTCGCACTTCGGTTTCATCACACTTGGTATCTTTGCGATGACATCACAAGCTCAGAGCGGTGCGACTCTCTACATGTTCAATCACGCCTTCTCAACAGCAGCGCTCTTCTTAGTAGCGGGCTGGATGGCAACTCGTCGTGGCTCGTCAACAATTTCAGATTTCGGTGGTTTGCAGCGAATCACACCGATTATGGCGTGGAGCTTCTTTATTGCGGGGCTCTCGAGCTTGGCGCTACCGGGACTCTCAAGTTTCGTCAGCGAATTTTTAGTCCTTGTCGGAACATTTACACGTTATCCAGTTGCAGCAGTCATTGCTACATTCGGAATTGTTCTTGCAGCTCTCTATATCTTGATTCCAGTTCAGCGCGCACTTCATGGACCGACAACTCCAGGAAATGAAAACCTAAAGGATCTGAATCTCAGAGAGAAGGTTGCAATTGCTCCAGTTATCGCAATCATCGTTGCTCTCGGTTTCTACCCTGCACCGTTACTGAACATTATTAATCCTGCAGCAGCATACGTTGTAAGCCAGATGGGCTATAGCGATCCTGCTCCAACAATGAATGGAGGAAAGTAAGTGGTTACATTTACCGCCCCAGTTCTCAACTATGGAATTTTGGCTCCAATCCTTGTTGTTCTTGGAGGAGCACTTATCGGTGTACTCGTAGAGGCTTTTGCGCCACGTAAGTCACGTAGCTCTTCCCAACTCTTTATCGCAGTTCTCACTCTTGTGATCGCCCTCGTCGCGCTCTTTCGTACTCGCGGTGTCTACTCGACGAAGGCAGCGATGTCTTCAATCACCTTTGATGGTGCAGGATTTCTCTTGCAGGGCAGCATTCTTATCATCGCCCTGATTGCAATCTTGCTCTTAGCCGATAGCGATAAATTTGCTGCAGCACCTACCGCAGCCCCTGGTTCAGATGAAGAACGTCAGGCACAGGCGGCAAATATCCGTGTGACAGAGGTCTATCCACTCACACTCTTTGCAATTGCTGGCATGTTGATATTTCCTGTTGCTACAGATCTCATCACGCTCTTTGTCGCGCTAGAAGTTCTTTCATTGCCGCTGTATCTGATGGCCGGCCTTGCCCGTCGTCGTCGCTTGGCTTCACAAGAGGCAGCCCTGAAGTACTTCTTACTCGGCGCATTTGCTTCAGCATTCTTCCTCTTCGGAGTTGCCTACCTCTACGGATATTCAGATTCAATTACCTTTGCAGGTATTGCATCTGCAATTACTGGCGGAACGGCAAATGATGTCTTCCTTCTTATTGGAATCTCATTTATCAGCGTTGGTCTGCTCTTTAAAGTGGGCGCAGTTCCATTCCACTCATGGACTCCGGATGTCTACCAGGGCTCACCAACTGCTGTGACAGCGTTTATGGCAGCTGCAACAAAGGTTGCTGCCTTCGGTGCAATGCTCCGTATCTTCTACGTTGCCTTCGCTGGTGATGTCTGGCAGTGGCGTCCACTACTTACGGCAATTGCACTGATCACAATGGTCTTTGGTTCACTTGTTGCAATTTCACAGCGCGATGTGAAGCGAATGCTCGCTTACTCATCTATCGCACACGCAGGCTTCTTGCTCTCTGGTGTGATTGCACTGAACAAATCTGGACTTGATGCTTCAATCTTCTATCTCTTTGCATACGGTGTTGCCACTGTTGGCGCATTTGCGATCGTCTCCCTAGTCTCTGACTCTTCAGGTGAAGTGACAGATCTCAATCGCTGGGCAGGCCTTGGCAAGCGATCTCCATGGATCGCTTCAGCATTTGCATTCTTGCTGCTTGCCTTTGCGGGTATTCCGCTTACAAGCGGATTTGTTGGAAAGTTCTCAATCTTCTCAGCAGCCTATGAGAGCGGAAATACAGCAATTCTTATTACCGGTGTTCTCTCATCTGCAATCGCGGCATTTTTCTACATTCGCGTGGTTGTTCTTATGTTCTTCAAGGATTCAGTTGATGATGGAACAAGTATTGTGATTCCATCTATCTATACGAGAATCACAATTATCGCCTCGCTTGCAATCACCGTGGCTCTTGGAGTCTTTCCGGCTCCACTCCTTGATTACATCGCCCAGACCGCGTCTTTCCTTCGCTAATGCCTTCCTTCGGCATTCCCGATCTCGCGCCAGAACTTGAGGCAGATCTCACTGTAAAGATGGCGCAGGTCGAAGTGCTCTTGCGTAAGCAGATTGATGGAAAGTACCCACTTGTTGTCGAGACATCACGCCATCTTGTCGAAGCAGGTGGAAAGCGGTTACGCCCGCTATTGACTTTGATTACTTCGCACTTTGGAAACCCAGCAGCACCAGGAATTATCGAAGCCGCTGTCGTCTGTGAACTCACACATGTGGCAACTCTCTATCACGATGATGTGATGGATGAAGCACCGCTTCGTCGCGGAGTAGTAAGTGCCAATAATCGTTGGGGAAATACCGTTGCAATTCTTACGGGAGATTATCTCTTTGCACGCACCTCAGATATGTTGGCCGACCTTGGACCCGCTGCAGTTCACCTGCAAGCACAGACTTTCGAACGTTTAGTTATTGGACAGATCATGGAGACGCAAGGTCCTGCAGAAGGTGAAGATCCACTTGCGCATTACCTCAAGGTTGTTGGCGATAAAACTGGTTCACTAATCGCAGCGAGTGCACAATTTGGCGCCATGTTGGCAGGTGCACCACGTGAGCACATTGATGCACTGACAGTCTTTGGCGAAAAGATTGGAGTGACATTCCAGTTAGCCGATGATGTCATCGATATCGCAAGTGACTCGAAAGAGTCTGGAAAAACTCCTGGAACTGATCTGAAAGAGGGCGTTCCAACACTTGTGACACTCAATGTTATGAAATCAACGCGGGCAGAAGATAGAGAGCTCCAGCACTTGCTTTCAGCGCCGATTGCTGAGCAAGAGACTGTTAATCAAGTACTAGCAGAGCTACGCAAGCATCCAGCTCTTGAACAATCACGTGAGCAACTCTTAGCTATTGCAAAAGAGGCACGCACGCTCTTGGGTCCACTGCCTGTCAATGATGCAACAGGTGCGCTCTTCTCACTCTGTGATGCTGTGATCGACCGATCTGCTTGATTTAACTAGATCTATCGCAAGGCTCATCAGAGCTACCCAGATAATAAGAAAACCAACCCATCTCGCGGTAGACATATCTTCGTTGTAGTACCAGACGCCAATACAGAATTGAATTGTCGGTGTGATGTATTGCAAGAGCCCGATAAGTGTCAATGGAAGTCGATTGGTTGAACCATTAAAGAGCAGCAGCGGAATAGCGGTTACTGCGCCGCCACCAATGAGTAGAAGCGTCAGGGTGAGTGAATACGTAAAGTGACCTTCTCCCTGGTTTCCTAGCCAGATGAGATATGCGAGATAGAAGCCGCTGGAAAGTAGAGTTTCGATGGAGAGTCCTTCGAGTGCACCTAAACCCAGTTGTTTCTTCACTAATCCGTAGCTGCCCCACGAGAGCGCTAAGCCAAGTGCAATCCACGGCAGACGACCATAATCGATAGTTAGCACGGCGACACCAAGCGTTGCGATGCCGACAGCTAACCATTGCAATGGACGCATTTTCTCTTTTAAGACGATGACGCCGGTGGCGATCACAACGATTGGATTGATGTAATAACCCAGAGATGCCTCAACAACATGTTCGTTATTGGCGGCATAAATGTAGATGATCCAATTTATTGAGATCAGAATCGATCCAAGAAAGAGCCCGGCAACAATCTTGGGGCGCTTTAAAAGTGAGAGCGTTGATTTAAGTGTCTTTGTAAGAGCGAGAATGATAAAACAGAAGACTAAAGTCCAGACGGCGCGATGGGAAACAATTTCTAAAGGGTTAGCTGGTTTTAGTAGCGGCCAATAGATAGGAAAGAGTCCCCACAATGTATAGGCGCTGACTCCGAAGAGTAGGCCAAGGCTTCGAACCTTCGACTTATCTT
>JBILXG010000029.1:0-7276 GCA_044369465.1 Candidatus Planktophila sp. | reverse complement strand
CATGAAGCCAACCTGTGAGATTAAATGAGAAACGTGCAGAGAAACCAAAAGAGATATCTTGCGGAAGCCCATAAGGGAGTGCGCACTCTTTGGTAGAACTCATAACACACGCTTGATAACGGGGATCAGCCTGTTCACCTAGAGCAAGGTCTACAAAACCTCGAACACTGATACCCGAAGCTCTCAAATATGAAGCAGTATTTGTCTCAGTGCGGTTGCCTTGAAATTTTCCTTCGACAATCTTGACAGCCATCATCGAGGCTGAGATCGATGGAACTCCGTAAACCCCACCAGATTCAGGTGTTCGGTTTGATGTCACGGTTAACTTCATCAAGTAGTTATCGCCACCAGCATGTGGGGCTTCCGGAATTGATACCAGCACTGCGCCACTTCCACGAGGTACACCCTGTGTGAGGTCACCTGCGAAATCTTCATATCGAAGGGTAGGAAAAGTCGAGAGCGTATTTACCTTCAGTGATTTTCCAGTCGCATCAACTGCCGTGATCTCCGAGAGGCAATTTGTATCTGCTGCATCAATACAAGCAGGGAGGACCGCTCGATACATGGCATATACAGAGAATTCGCAGCCCGGCTCTTTTCCAGTGTTACAGATGGCAATGTTGGTGACCTTACCTGTGGGAGTTCCATCACTTGTTGTGAAGTTAAACCAAGAAGAAACTTCAGTTTTTGAAAAGTTACTTTCATTTGCTTGAAAGCCAAGAGAATTCGCACCTGGCATTGCAAGGCTCTGGAACTGTTCATCGACAGTCTCTGCTGCGTGCGAAAGAGTGGGGGCGAGGAAGGCTGCGATAACTAGGCCAATAATGATTCGTGCTTTCATCTGATTCTTCCTCGCGATCCTAGGATTAGTAGCAAGGAAAGGTTCCCCGACACAGGTCTCTATGCCATCACCGAAAACCTAGACTCTTTTTATGCACCTGGAAAGGGCAGTTGACTGAGCTATCTACGCTGGAATCCGCGCCTGCCCCAGAACTCCCAGAGCCCCATCACGGACAAGATGAGGGCAAATCCAAAGAGGAGATCCTCGAGGGGGCGACGCTACACGTGTACCAATTATCGAATCTGCGAGATAGAGAGTAAATCGACCAAGCTTTCTAGATAATGGTCCGCTTGAGTTAACTCATCCTTCTTATGCGTTGTTAAGACAGCTGCAACCGTGCATCCTGCTGACTTTGCGGCCGCAACTCCACCAGGTGCATCTTCGACTCCCCAACAATTCTGGGCCTTTACGCCGATCCGCTCTGCACCCAATATGAAAGGTTCAGGGTGTGGCTTTCCAAAAGTAACTTGGTCAAATGTAACTGAGTGAAGCGGCATAACTATTCCGGCTGCACCTGCCCGAGCTTTGGCTAAATCCATCGTGCATGATGTCACGATCGTCCACGGCACATTATGACTCGAGAGAAAATCTAAAACTTCTTGTGCACCTTCAACTGCAAAGACGCCACCTGCCGCCTCGATCTCAACACTTTCTAATCTTTTTGCCCACCGCTGCACCTCTTCATCGCTTCGCTCTGGCATAAGCTTTTTAAGGGATATAGCAGCCGGAAGTCCATGTATTCCATCTAAGTGCGGAAGATGAAAATCTGCCTCACTTGCGATTTGCATCCATGAGTCATGGACGGCAATCTGCGAATTAATCAGAGTGCCGTCTAGATCAAAGAGAAAACCTACCTTGCCCATTACTTGCTATCTCCAGGGAGTAACCATGAGCGCTCTGGGTCGAATACAAATTCTGCATAGGAGCCAACCGGAACGATCTCCTCGAATACTGGATCTGAGGAGACGGCAATGATGATGCCCACTTCAGATTCAATTCGATACTCAACATGCTCTCCGTAGAAGACAACCTGCTTGACGCGACCTTGCGTACCTGAAATTGATGCGTTACCAGCTTGCGCTGGCTTGACGCGAATAGATTCAGGTCGAACTAAGAGAATACTTTCGTTCTTCAGCGCATCCTGATGTGCAGGCACTTCAATGGTTCGGCCTAGAACACTCACAGTGGCCTTGCCTCCTGCAGCGGCAGAGACAGATTTTACTGACAAGAAGTTAGAAATTCCGATGAAGTCTGCCACAAAGACTGATGCTGGACGGAGATAGATTTCGGCAGGAAGTCCAACCTGCTCAATCTTGGAATTTCGCATGACAACGATTCGATCAGAGATACTCATCGCTTCATCTTGATCATGCGTAACGAAGATACTTGTTATACCAAGACGCTGCTGAACTTCACGAATCTCAATACGCATTTGGGCGCGCAACTTTGCATCTAGGTTACTCAAAGGCTCATCAAAGAGCAGTACTTTGGGACGCATCACCATCGCGCGAGCAAGCGCAACACGTTGCTGCTGTCCGCCTGAAAGTTGATTTGGAGAGCGGTGTGCCATGGGTGTAAGACTCATTGAATCAAGAACTTCTGCAACATCCTTCTTAACCTGCGCAGCTGGAAGTTTCTTAATTTTTGGACCATAGGCGACATTTTCATACACGCTCATATGTGGAAATAGCGCATAGGACTGGAAGACCATACCCATTGGTCGCTTATCAGGAGAGAGCGAAGACATATCTTGGCCATCTAGAAGGATTGAACCTTGAGATGGAGCTTCAAAGCCGGCAATCATTCGCAGGGTTGTTGTCTTTCCGCATCCTGATGGTCCTAAGAAGGTAATGAACTCACCTGGATAAATGTCAAGGTTGATTGAATCAACAGCGGTGACTCGCTCTTTGCCCTGACCGAAAACCTTTGAGAGATTTCTGAGCTCTAACTTACTTGAGGTTGATGTTGATCCCATTGCTGCATCCATTCTCTAGGCCCTCACGATCGGTATTTGTGATGAAGATTTATCTGATTTCCCACGAACCAGAAGATTTATTAATCCCATTACTGTGAGAACGATGAAGATCAACAATGTACAGAAAGCGAATGCATTGCCGAATCGACCCGAATCTACTTCAGCCAAAATCTTCTGCGTCATAATGGGAGTTTCCGGCGTTGTAATGAAGATGATGGGGGAAAGTGTCGTCATTGAGTGCGCAAAGGCGAACATAAGACCCGTCAAAAGGGCAGGCTTGATAAGTGGCAAGGTGATCTTTCTGAAAGTTGTAAATCCTGAAGCACCCAAGGATGCCGAAGCTTCATCAATAGCGGGATTAATTTGCTGGAGAGCTGCGATACCTGATCGTTGCCCTGCAGGGCTAGACCGAATTGTGTAGACCATAACAATGGCGACAGCGCCGCCAAAGATGGCACCGCCACCTGCTAATTGAGGCAAGACTGTTGTATCACCAATCTTGGTCACATCATTAAAGGTAATCGCAAAGCCAATTCCAAGGACAGTTCCTGGAACAGCTAGTCCGAGCATTCCAAGGAAGTCAATAAATTCACGTCCTCTTCTTACCTTGCGAACAATTAGCCAAGCAAGAACCATTCCCAAAATTCCAGCAATTGGAGTTGCGATTAAAGCCATCATCGAAGTCTTAATAATCGCGTCATAACCAACACCACTAAAGATGTAACGATAATTCGCCAGAGTTAGCGAGTTATCTACACCCAAAAACTTTGCAAAGCTACCGAAAATCACTGTGGCATAGATCAAAACAATGAATGAAGCCATCAGAACTGGAATAATGAGAAGCGCTGCTTTTGCAAATTTGTTTTCGATGTATGTAGGTGTTCCACTTGGCTTGCCTGTCACACTTACGACGCTCTTACGTTCACCCCAGTAACGCTGCACAAGAAAAACGATGAGCCCGGGAATAAGAAGAATCAGAGAGTAGGCAGAACCAGCCGGAACGTCGTACTCACCGTTGATTGCGATGTATGCGCGTGAGGCTAGGACCGTGTAGTCACCACCGATCACAAGTGGGTTGGCGAGATCGGCTGATGCTTCGACGAAGAGCAGAAGAAATGAGCTAGCAAAACCCGGTATTAACATCGGAAGAGTTACTTTAAAAAAAGTTTTTAACTTTGAAGCTCCAAGAGATGCGGATGCTTCATCAAGTGCTGGATCAAGGTTTTTCATCATTCCTAGGATGCTCATGTAAGCGACAGGAAAAAATGAGCACGTGAGAACGATAGTTAGGCCAGGCAAGCCATAGAGAGTTGGAGTGAGGCCAAGAATGTCGCGCGTGATAATTCCACTTCGACCAAAGAGGCTAATGACTGCGGTGGCAAAGGCAAATGGTGGAGTAATGAGAGGAACGAGGCTAATAATGTGTAGCAGTTTCTTTCCTCGGAAATTCAACTTCACCTGAGCGTAGGCTAAGAAGAAACCGATCAAGGTACCTAAGGTTGCAACGACAACTCCCAAGATAATCGTGTTCTTGATGATTCCACGTACTACAGCCGATGTCAGAATATTTGCAAAGACTTCTTGTCCAGTTTCGTCAAAAGCACGGGTCAAGATATTGAGTAGAGGAAAAACAACCATTAAGAGAAGAAGGAATACCGCAAGAATTAAGGTGGTCTTGGTGCCAATATCTAACTTGATGCCATTCTTCTTCTTTAACGGAGAAGTCTTTTTTTCTTCAATCGCAGTTGTAGTAATGATTGAGCCTCTCGATTCACAGTAATGATGTTAAAACCGCAAAAGTGATGACGCTGGGAGATGAAGTGAGAATTCCACTCCATCTCCCAGCTGCCATTACTTGTGTTCTTTACCTTTGATGCAGGTTATGACTTTGGAGCAGCTGCGATGGTGGCATCGAACTTTGCCGTCAGAGCCTTCTTTGCAGCGGCAGCCTTATCGAAATCGTAATCAACGATTTTTAGGTTCGACAAGGTAACCATACGGCGATCGTACTTAGCCTTAGGGTTTGTCAGAACCTGATAAGCAGCAACTGTTGGTCCAAGGTTCTGTGCTTCAGAAGAAAGCGCAAAGTCAATATATGCCTTTGCTGCATCTGGATTCTTTGCACCCTTAACGAGTGCAACTCCACCGATTTCATAGCCTGTTCCTTCTGATGGGAATGAGACCTTCAATGGAAGACCCTGCTCTTTTCCTGCAACGCAGTCGTGTGAGAAGACAAGGCCGACTGCAACTTCGCCGCGACCGGTGATAGCAACTGGGCCAACACCTGACTTGGTGTATTGCAAGACGTTGTTATGGAACTTAGCCATGTAAGCCAAGCCTTCAGTCTCTCCACCAAGGCGAGTGACCTGTGTCCAAAGTGTGGTGAATGCGGTACCTGATGTTGATGGATGCGCTGTTGAGATGCTCTTCTTCAACGCTGGGTTAAGTAGCTCCGCCCATGAGGTTGGTGTCTTGATACCAAGACGCTTGAGCTCCTTTGTATTTGAACAGAATCCAAGTGCTCCAACATAAACGCCAGTCCAGTATCCATCACCATCTTGATACTTCTTAGGGATCATGAGGCGAGTTGGTGATACGTACTTATCAATGAGTCCACCGATACGTGCAACACCGAAACCATCAGCTGGTCCACCGTGCCATACATCGAATTCTGGATTTGCTTTTGCTGCATCTAGACGTGCAACGGTTTCACCTGATGAAAGGCGCACAAACTTTGTTGTAACACCAGTCTTCTTAGTGAACGCTTCAGTCATAGCTCCACACCATGCTTCAGTAGCACCGCAGACAACTGTTAGTGATCCACTGAGCTTCTTAGCCTTTGTGTAAACGAGTTTTCCAGTTTCATTTGAACATGTAACGGTGAGACCTTCAGAGCTAAACACCTGACCCTGAACGTAACAAGGCTTACCTGAGCGATCGGCGGCTGCATTTGCAGGGGAAGCCGAGAAGCCCACTATGGAAATGCAGAGCAGGGCAGAAGTTGCCACTGATGCAAACTTGATCTTCTTCATTGGAATTCCTTACTCTCGAGGGTGGGGTGGGTATGCTCCCCGCTCCGAGATTAGTCAATCGGTCTACAAAAGCGAAAGAAAACTCCAAAAAATCACCTCTATTTGGAGCAATGTGGCCAAATCGTTACTTGTTGCGCTGGAATCCGCGTCTGCCCCAGAACTCCCAGAGCCCCATCACGGACAAGATGAGGGCAAAGCCAAAGAGGAGATCCT
Organism: Candidatus Planktophila sp.; assembly: GCA_044369465.1. Classification (GTDB taxonomy): domain Bacteria; phylum Actinomycetota; class Actinomycetes; order Nanopelagicales; family Nanopelagicaceae; genus Planktophila. The sequence continues at coordinate 1,215 of JBILXG010000029.1, read as the reverse complement.
CAACCGGAGCTGCCGCAATTCGGGTGCCGACAATCGTGTCGGGGTCGTACATCACGATCGCTTTTCCATCATCGCGCAAGTGAGTGAGCCACCAGTTAGTCATGAGTTGGAATGGAAGGATGATCGAGTATGAAAGCCAGAAAGCTAAACGAGTAAGTAATGAATTCTTAAAGACAAAGAGATCTACAACAACGGCCACGAATACGGCGGCGATGGCAATATCGTTATAGGTCACTTCTCATCCTTTCCGAATTCTTTCTCGCGCAGATGAGGTTTAACTGTTGTAACGCCTTCAATGGTCAAGATGGCGGCCATCGGCACAATGATGAAGAAGAGAAACTCTTCTAGCGGAATATCAAATGGACCATAAATACCGAGCATGCGATCGCGATTGAAGAACCAATGCCCTTGTGCGATTGCGTAGGCATCCCAAATCAAAAAGAGAGTGCTGATTGGAAGGATGCTGATGAGAGCTCTCTTCCAGCGACGTAATACGCCAGTCTTAAGAAATATCTCGAGCCAGAATGAGCCAAAGACTGTGAAGGCGAGCATCGCCATGTAACCGAATTTCTCCACGCCCGATCTTCTCACATAGCCCTTTGGTATGGTTGGCGAAAGGGAGGTGCGTCATGCGCGATCTTGAGTATCGGCTTTTTTCACAAGTACGCAGCTTCTCTACCATTGCGGTGATATCGGCGATCACCCTCTCACTAGTCTTCTCTCAATTTCTAGGAGAATCTTCTATTCATTGGCAAGTAGTTATTGCGGTGATAGCCCTCGCCCTAGGAATTCCACATGGCGCACTCGATCATCTTGTGACGCTACCGAAATCAAAACCAACTGTGATGGCTCTCTTCATCGCCATCTACGTTCTCGTTGCAATCGTGGCAGTTATCGCCATCCTCCAATTTAACGTTATTGGATTTATCTTTGTCTTGCTGATGAGCGCCACACACTTTGGAATCGGCGATGCTGCTTTTATCAACGAGATGGATCGTCGTGGCGGGCGAAAGAAAGTCCTCCCTAAAACTATCTATGCAATTGCTGCAGGGGCTACACCGGTATTGATTCCACTAGTAAATAGCGCAAGTACTGATGCACTTGCCCAGGTAAATCCCGCCCTAATTGATTGGCATCAGGGATTTGATCAAGAGATTCTCTACGGTGTCAGCGGCTTTGCGCTCTTTGCAATTGTGGCGCTCTTCTTGCTGCATC
>JBILXG010000028.1:0-7357 GCA_044369465.1 Candidatus Planktophila sp. | reverse complement strand
AAGTGGCTTAACTGTGCAACACCAGCCGGAGTAACTCCTTTAACGCTCGCGGTGATCTTGTCTGCTAGCGCCAAGTTATCGTGCGACTCTACATAATTGACAGATTGCGCAGGGGATTGGGTAATCCACTTTGCTGCCATATCAGTGCTGTGCTCAGTGTTTCCAACGATTCCAGCGGTGACATCTGAACGTGCGGTGAGCTTTCCGGTTGCCCATCCTGGATCTGCAGGAGTAAAGACTGAACCCTTAAGGCCATCACGGATCTGATCATTAAAGTGAGCAACCCCATTGAGCTTAGAAATGTTCTTCTGATTTGCTCGCAGTTCAGCCGGGAGAGTTCCCATATCCCATCCCTCACCAATAACAATGATGGTGGGATCAATCTTTTTCAGTGCCGCAGTCACTTGATTAATGGTCTCGATATCCATAAGACCCATAAGGTCGAAACGGAATCCATCGAGGTTATATTCGCTAGCCCAGTACTTCACTGAATCAACGATGAACTTACGAACCATTGGTCGCTCTGAAGCAACATCATTGCCACAGCCGCTTCCATTTGTGAGGTTTCCAGATTCATCGGTTCTAAACCAATACCCAGGAATGATGAGCTCTTGACTGAAATTACTCGCGGTATAAACGTGGTTATAAACAACATCCATATTCACGCGCAGTTTCTGGTCATGCATCGCTTGGATAGCTGCCTTGAGTTCAGTGATACGCGCAGTTGGGTTCTTTGGATCAGAGCTATAAGAACCTTCAGGAACGTTGTAATTCATTGGGTCATATCCCCAGTTAAATGTGGGGGAGTTCTCATCTACAGATGCGTAATCAAAGATAGGAAGTAGTTCTACGTGAGTAACCCCAAGATCTTTGATCGCTGAAACACCTGTCTTGATTCCATTGAACGTCGTATTGAGTTGAGTAAATGCTGAGTACTTACCTTTATGAATTGCGGGAATCCCACTTGATGCATCCATTGAGAAATCACGAACGTGGAGCTCGTAGATGATGGCATCAGTTGGTTTGCCACTAAATGCTGGTTTCTTCGTGCTCCAACCGGTCGGATCAGTCTTATCAAGATCAACGACTACACCTCGGACACCATTAACTGTCGTCGCACGAACATACGGATCTACCGCTTCATTTGTAGCTCCATCAAGAGTGACACGATAGTTGTAGATAAGCCCATGCTTATCGCCAGAAAGTTCAGCAATCCATGTGCCATTTACATCTGACTTCATCGCTGTAACGACTCCTGATGCGGCAGGATCATCAGCTTTTGCGTAGGTAACTAGATTCACCGACTTAGCTGTTGGCGCCCAGACTCTAAACTTTGTGGAACTCTTTGAGTAAACATTTCCCAAGTCATCGCCTGTATAGGTGTATTTAGCGGCAAAGTCTGCCGAGTCATAGAGCTTGGCTAACTTAGTTCCAGCCGCTTCCTGAATTGCACCTGATGGTTTTTCATAATGGATAACTGAATCATTTTGGCGCAACCAGATTTCAGCAGTTCCATCCTCCTTTATCTTGGTGATAAATCGATCAGCAGAAACATCCTTAGCGACCCACTCGCCCTTTCGAACGATGATTCCAATGTTTTCAAATTTATCCATATTGTCGATCTCGACAGTGACTACTTTTCCGAAATCATCGCTTCCAGTAAATGGAACACCTGCCTTATTCACATCGGAGTCGGTGCCTGTTGTGACATTTCGCCAGAGCCAGAGATTCCAATTGGTGTAGTCGTTATCGCTACGCTGGTAGTGAACCGTTAATTTTACGAGCGCTGGATTCGCCGCAGTCGCAATGTGGGGTAGACCTACTAGCGTCACAACCGCCGCTAGGGCGATAGCGATTAGACGAAATGGTGAAAGGGCCCTGGACTTTTCTGGCGAAGATAATCTGCTCATGCCGCCAAAAGTAATACATAAATCAGCAATTTCAACCGACTCTCACACCGGACTTATAGAGTGCGAGGATCTCAATCTCATTGACCGTGTGAAGGTCACCCTGAAGCGGATTGCGGCCAAGGATCATCAGATCTGCATCAAATCCCACCGCAATGCGACCTACGCGATTTTCTTTAAACAATTGATAGGCAACACCTTCCGTGTAAGAGGCAAGTGAGTCCTCGATGGAGACTGCTTCATGAGCACTCCAAGGTTCCTCCGAAGATTTTCCTGGAGATTGTCGATGGGTCGGAACCGCAAGAGCTTCGAGTGGAATAAATGAGGTGACAGGCCAATCACTTCCGTAACTAATTCGTGCTCCAGATTTGCTCAGCGTTGCCAATTGATATTGACGATTAGTTCTCTCCTCGCCTAAACGAGGGGTAATGAGTTCTTTATTCATTGGATCCAAATAGCACCACAGTGGTTGGTAATTCGCGATTACTCCAAGGCGCGCAAATCGCGGTAGATCTTCTTCATTTATCAACTGCGCATGTGCAATCACTGGGCGGCGATCCCACGACGGATTTATCTTTTGCACTTTCTCAATGACATCGAGTACCTGTCGAACCGCAGCATCTCCGATTGCATGAAGATGAAGTTGATATTGCTGTGAATCAAAGTGTAAGGCGGCTTCCAGTAACTCATCATCACTCCAGATGAGTAGGCCTTTGGACTCAGGATCATCGAGGTAAGGCTCAAGTACTGCTGCTGTGCCGCTAGAGAATGCGCCGTCACAGAGAAATTTAATCGTTCGTGCAGTGAGTTTTGAATCCGCACCCAGAGCAAGAATCTCTTTGCGAAGGCCGGCAAAGTACTCAACATCTTTTTTCCAATTATCTGGTTGGGCTAAGAAAAAAAGGTTCACATCGATCGTAAGCACACCTTTAGTTGCTGCAGCAATATAAGCCTCAGCCATCCCTGGCTCTACCCACGCATCAGTTGCGGCGGTAACACCATGAGCTAAATACTGCTTACAAGCCCATGAAATCGCCGCCACATCTTCATCGCGAGTGCGAACGGGTGCATGCTTGGTGATCAGCGCCATCGCAGAGGGTTCCCGCAAAGTTCCACGCGGGCTGCCGTCGCTGTTGCGTGCAATTGATCCGCCATCAGGATCGGGAGTCAGTGCTGAGATACCCGCTATCTGGAGCGCTTTACTGTTTACCCAGATTGTGTGGTGATCCACTGCTTGCAAAACCACAGGGCGATCCGCAACGTATTCATCTATCCACTCTGCAAGGAAATCTCCGCCTTCGATGATTGCTGCTTCATATGCTCCGCCAATAATCCAAGGAACATCTGGATTGCTTGCTGCAAATCGCTTTACCTCTGCAACGATTTCGGAAACCGTTTGCAATTGATTGACCTTGGGGCCTTGTGACTCTCGCCCTGCAAAGAGTGGGTGCGCGTGTCCATCCATAAACGCCGGTGCTAAGAAAGCACCTTTTAAATCAACTCTTTCATCAGATGACTCGGCAGCACAATCGATGGCAATAATTTTGCCGTGATCAATTCTCAGCGACTGCGCAATACGACCTTTGCTACACCAGATCGTTCCACCGCTGAAATAGATTCCCAATATGCCCCCAAGAATTAGAGATGATCAAAAACTTGTCGAAGTTTATCCTTATCGACGATTAAAGATTCTACGCTTGAGATACTGCAGGCGAACAGAAATCTGAGACTTCATCGATCCCTTGCTTCCCTTAGGGAGGATCGTTCTTTCAATAAATGGTTCTGTTGACTTAACAACGGTCTGGAAATTTTCCATCGTGATCTGATCTATGAGTGCCTGTTCTTTGCTGTAAGAATTGAACTCAGAGATCTCTTGTCCGCCACAGTAGGCACACGTAGTCGTATTTGCGGCAACCCTCTTCTGGCATGCAGGGTTTAAGCAAAGGGCCATTCCAACTTATCCAATCGCAAACATTCAATAAATGCTTTACTGAGCAAAGTAAACTCTAATCTTATCTCAACACCTTGGACAACTTTTAGGTACATGTATTTTCTTTTCAGTTAGAACGAAATTCTTCTTCGGGATAAGTTGTTGAAAAAGCCTATGCCATCCCTTATCGTTTGAGAGTGTTGAGGCAGAAGACTGCATTGGTAGCATTATGTGCTCTCATCTTATCCATCCCACTCTCCTCTTCGCAGGCGTCTGTCAAGGCTGGAGCAGCTTGTAGTAAGGCCGGAAATAAGTCGGTTGCAGCGGGAAAGACATTTACCTGCATCAAGTCTGGCAAAAAATTACTCTGGAACAAGGGCGTTGCAGTTGCAAAGCCAACACCAGCGCCGACCGCCACCCCGACACCGACCGCCACCCCGACACCGACCGCCACCCCGACACCGACCGCCACCCCGACACCTACGACAAGTGTTGAATCAGTAGCAGATTGCAAACTCCCTGTTGCAGATGGACGTGGGGATGTATCTATCGGTGGATGGCCGAGAATTTCTGAACGCTCGAAGGTGCTAGGAGAAGTAATTGCCACAGTAATTTTGGTTGACTTCGCGGATGCTCCAGCGAGTATGACTCCTGCCGACGCGCTGGCTCGCATTTCGCCAGCGCAGGATGTCTTCACTGAAATGTCTTATGGAAAGTTGAATTACAAATTAACGCCACAGTTAAAGTGGTATCGCATGAGTAAGAACTCAAGCGAGTATGTGGCTGGTGGATGGACATTCCTTAAGCACAGAGATTACATAACCGAGGCAGCAAAACTTGCAGATGCAGATGTAGATTTCAGTAAAACTGATAGTTTGATTATTCTTGCCAATCCAGATGCAAAGGGTATGGGATATTCGGGGCCAGCATTTGCGGCTATACAAAACAGCGGAATCACCTTGGATGGTAAGTACATTTCCAACGGAGCTACTTCAGCCTATGATTTGAATAATTGGAAGGCGATTTGGCTCAATCACGAAATCTCTCACAGCATGGGGCTCGTAGATCTATATGCATTCACAACTGGCAATTCAGCAAATAGATATGACGGCTTTCGATATACCGGAGAGTTCAGTTATATGGGGTTGAGTAGTTTCCAAAGCAACTCCCCAAGCCTTCTAGCGTTTGAGCGTTGGAATCTCGGATGGATTGAGGACTCACAAATTGATTGTATGAAAGGATCTACAGCAACCAAGTTGATAACTCCAGTTCAAGCCAGCGGTGGACTCAAAGCGGTTGTTGTTCCATTATCTCGCACCAAGGCTCTGGTCGTTGAGAGTCGAAGAGCGTTGGGAATTGATAAGGCAATCCGTAAATCGGGCGCACTTGTTTACATAGTGGATTCTTCAATTCAATCAGGAATGGGTCCTGTGCAAATTTATCCTTCAGATCTTGCTAATGACCCTCTCTATTTCAAGGCACCACTTGCTAATGGAGAATCGGTGACCGTCAACGGCATCACTGTTAAGGTCGTGGCTTCAGATGCTTCTGGCGACACAGTTGAAATTCGAAAGTAATTGATTTCTTAAAGCTTGTTTGGCAATTGAGAAGTCATGCCGCCATCAATTACGTAAGAAGCACCAGTAATGAATGAGGATTTCTCAGAACAGAGGAACCCGACAAGTTGTCCGATCTCGTGGATCGTTGCCATTCGTCCAATCGGATGAGTTAAACCCCATTCGTGAAGAAACTCTTCCGCACTTCTTTCGCCAGCAAATGATTCTGCAGTTGCACGGATCATCGGTGTATCAACGCACCCTGGAAGTACAGCGTTGCATCGGATCTGTTCAGCCGCGTAATCCACTGCAATTGCACGAGTCAGGGCATTAACCGCACCTTTTGAGGCAGCGTAAGCAAGTACATTCTTCTGATTCGAAAGTGATTGAACGGATGAAATATTCACAATTGATCCGCCGCCAACCTTGCGCATAAAGGGAACGGCATACTTTGTAGTTAAGTACATCGCTTTCACATTGACGCCGAAAGTTCTATCCCAGAGCTCTTCGGAAGTATCTTCGGCAATGCCGTAGGTTTGAATTCCTGCGCTATTGACTAGGTAGTTGATGTGGCCATGCTTATTACCAACATCAGTCACCGCCTTCTTTACCTGCGCGTCAGATGCGATATCGACCTTTACGCCAGAGAATCTATCTCCGTTACTCGAAAACTGTTCAACCGCGCTAGCAATAGCTTTCTCATCCACATCGAAGATAACTACCGTTGCGCCATCTTCAAGCAGACGCTGCGTGCTTCCGAATCCAATGCCTTTTGCTCCGCCAGTGACTATCGCTACCTTATTCATGGGCGAAAGTTTAGACCGCAATTTTTCACTGCGGTAGACCCAGAACCCTTACTATTTACCAAGGCCCGAAAGACGTCGCGGGCTATACGTCTCTTAGGAGTAGCCAATGACAACTGAGCTCAGGGAATTCAAGGATCAAGTAGTTCTCGTAGTTGGAGCTGCAAGCGGAATTGGTAGAGCAGCAGCCCAATTAATCGCATCTCGTGGTGGCACTGTCGTCATAGCGGACTTGGACGTTGCTGGATTATCTTCACTACAGACAGAGCTAGGCCTTAAAGATAATCAGGTTAAGAGCGTTGACACGTCTAACCACTTGAGCATCCACTCTCTGATCGCATCTGTTGTGGCAGACCATAAACAAATTGATGCACTCGTTAATACTGCTGGAATCGTTGGACCAACAAATACAAAGGTAGAAGATGTCGACTGGGCAGCCTTTGAGAAGACTCTCGCAATTAATCTCTTTGGAACAATTTGGTTAACCCAAGAAGTTCTTCCACATATGAAAGCCAGAAAGTATGGTCGCATTGCCCACATCGCATCCATCGCTGGTAAAGAAGGCAACCCTGGAATGCATGCCTACAACACTTCAAAAGCAGGAATGATTGGTTTCATTAAAGGCGTCGGTAAAGAGGTGGCAACTGAAGGAATCACTATCAACGCATTCGCACCGGCAGTGATTCGAACACCATTTAACGCAGGTACAAGTGATGAAACTTTGAAGTACATGCTGGGGCGCATCCCTATGGGACGTGTTGGCGAACCGGAAGAAGCGGCGGAGATGTTGGCCTTTATGGTTTCTAGAGCCTGCTCATTTACGACAGGATTTACATTTGATGCTTCTGGGGGAAGAGCTACTTACTAATTAGCTTTACTGAGTGGGTTGTGAGGGACTCGAACCCCCGACCCCAGAATTGAGCGCACGAACCCCCATACGACTTGATTCTCCCATTACCCTTTTGGAATGCGAATCAAGGGGAGCCTTACCAAAGGACTCTTAGTTGCCCTCACCCTTACCCTGATTCCTATCGCGGCCTTTTCTGCCCAGAAGATAACTCCTGGATCTACCTGCAAAGTTTTGAACCAAAAAGTTGTTTATCAGAATAAAACTTATACATGTATTAAGTCAGGCAATAAGTTGGTTTGGAATAAAGGAGT
>JBILXG010000033.1:0-7060 GCA_044369465.1 Candidatus Planktophila sp. | reverse complement strand
GAAAGAACCGCAGAAAAGTCGCTCTCGGCGGTCTCTTCATCGAATGAGATGCGCACTTCACTCTCACTCACATGCGCGAAGTTGAAACCTGATTTGATCGCAGCAGCATGAATAGCCTTGGCATCCTTGACTGGAACGGTCACGGTGTCGAAGACGTTGTCATTCTTTGAACCAGATGCGTTCTGAAGACGAGATGCGAATCCGTGAACACGAGTTGCAATCCCCTTCAACCCTTCAGGGCCATGCCACATGGCATAGAAGGCGCTCATATTTGCAAGCAGCGCTTGAGCTGTACAGATATTTGATGTCGCCTTATCTCTACGAATATGTTGCTCGCGAGTTTGTAGCGCTAAACGAAAGGCAGGTGCGCCAGTTGCATCAATGCTTTGACCCACAAGTCGTCCAGGCATGGAACGCTCTAGCCCAGAACGCACCGCGAGGAATCCTGCGTGAGGTCCACCAAATCCCATCGGAACACCGAAACGTTGTGAAGTACCAACTGCAACATCTGCACCCCACTCCCCCGGAGCTTTCAGGAGTGTGAGCGCTAATAAATCTGTTGCAGCAATAACTAGCGCACCTCGTTCGTGTGCATACGTTGCAAACTTCGAGTAATCAATGATTTCACCAGTTGTATCTGGATATTGCAGAAGTGCGCCGAAGAATTCCCCGTCATAACCATCGCGCGCTATATGGCCAGAATCAATCTCCACGACCGAGATACCCAATGGCTTTGCACGTGTGATGACAACAGCCTTTGTCTGCGGATGAACGTGCTCTTCGATCAGAAAGACTGCGTCATCACTGAGCTTTGAAGAGCGTCGTGCAAGAGTCATTGCTTCAGCCGCTGCAGTTGATTCATCGAGCATTGATGCATTTGAAATATCTAGCCCAGTAAGTTCACAAACCATGGTTTGGAAAGCAAAGAGCGCTTCCAATCGCCCTTGTGAAATTTCAGGTTGGTATGGCGTGTACGCGGTATACCAAGCCGGATTCTCTAAGACGTTGCGTTTGATTACCGGTGGAACAATCGTTCCGTAGTAACCAGTACCGATGAGGGAAGTTAAAACTTTATTCTTTGATGCGAGACCCTTTAGTTCTGCAATCGCCTCTACTTCGCTTACGCCCGGTTCAATAGCTTTTTCAACAACACCTTTGATTGCAATGTTGGATGGGACTACTTCGCCAATAAAACTTTCTAAATCTTTATAGCCCAGTGCATTGAGCATCGACAATTCATCGCGATGGGTGGGACCGATATGTCGATCCGAAAACTTGCGCTCGATAGCCACGAAACCCCCTGTTGACTTCGACAGAGGAGAAATATAGAGGCGAGAGTGCTTCTTTACGCGCCTTTAGCCTTGCGGCGCAGCGAGAGTTCATCGTTACCTTCAACACGTGCAGGTAAACCATCAACCTCGCCTTGAAGGTTTGCAAGTGAACCTTCTACTTCATGCCATACCTTGCCGACTGCAATACCAAATACACCTTGACCACCTGCAAGTAAGTCAACGATCTCATCAGGACTTGCACACTCATAGATAGATGCGCCATCGCTCATCAATGTAATACGTTCGAGCTCTGTCACTCCCCTGCTGCGTAGATGCGTGACTGCTGTGCGAATATTTTGAAGAGATATTCCAGCATCAAGGAGACGCTTAACAATTTTTAAAACGAGAATGTCGCGGAAACCATAAAGTCGTGAAGTGCCAGAACCTGTTGCGCTACGAACACTCGGTTCGACAAGTCCGGTACGTGCCCAGTAATCAAGTTGTCGGTAAGAAATTCCAGCGGCAGAACATGCAGTAGCTCCGCGATAACCGATCTCAGGTGTGCCTGGCGTAACTGGGGAGGTCACGGATTTCTCATTTCTCTTGGGGAAGAGGTGCTCTGTACCCTAAATATACGCAGCGCTCGGAGGTCATTCAATGACCGACACGGAGCAAACCTCAAGTAGAGGTTAAGACTTATCCCTTGAAGTCCTCTGGATTGATCTGGTCGAGGAACTCGCGGAAGGCATCTAGGTCGGCACTTGCCGGCTCGATCGGCTGACCCTCCCCATCCATCTCTTGGATCAAACGCTCTGGAATCTCAATGCCGACCGATTCGACCAATTCGCGAGAGGCGACAATATTGCTCTGGCTTCGCAACGCTAGGGCGATCGCATCTGATGGCCGAGCTGAGACCGCCAGTGCGGCATCTTCGAAGGTGCGTAGCTGCAAGGTGGCAAAGAAAACGCCATCTCGAATGTGGGTTATCTGTACTGCAAGCAAGGTCGCATCCAGAGTCTGCAGAAGGTCGCGCATCAGATCGTGAGTCAAAGGTCGATCCGGGTTAATCCCCTGTTGAGCGAATGCAATTGCTGTCGCCTCGGCTGCTCCGACCCAAATGGGTAGAAACCGTGAGCCATCAATCTCTTTGAGAAGGACAATCGGTTGATTCGATGGCATCTCGATACGAACACCAACAACCTCCATGCTGATGAATGGAGTGGCTTCTTCGCTCATGTTGTGACTCTATCGCGGACGGTTGAGTCCTGCGCGCACAAGGGAGGCGTGCAGACGAATCGAGAGAGCGGCGATCTCCTTGGAGACTTCCTCTGCTCGCGCCTTTGAATCAGTGTTCTTCTGACGATTCAATGGAGTAATGACTTGTTCGATCAGACCTATCTCGCGATCAGCCGCTGACTTAAATGAGCGAAGATGGCGAGGCTCAATTCCGAATGCTGACATAGCAGCAACTGCAGTTGCCACTGAGAGCGCGTCGGCATCGTAGTGACGACCGCGAATTGCAATAAGACCAAAGCTTTCGAGTTCGGTGAGAGCAGAATCCGTAATTCCTGATGCCTTCACAAGTTCATCTCGTGAAAGTCGCATATCGGCAGATGGAGCAAAGTTTGAAGGAGATAACTCGCCATCAACAGTGGCTAGCCCGAGTGCTGGACGAGGTGCTGCGCTCCCCCCAGAAAGTGGAGCGGGCTCTAGTCCACGATCCATTGCATCAAGGTTCTCTTTAATTACACGCAAAGGAAGGTAGTGATCGCGCTGGGCAAGTAGGACATAGCGTAGACGTTCTAGATCTGAGCTTGTGAACTTTCGGTATCCCGAAGGTGTGCGCTGTGGCTCAATCAACCCTTCAGATTCAAGGAAGCGAATTTTAGAGATGGTGATATCCGGGAAATCACCACGGAGTTTAGATAAAACTTCGCCGATACTTAAGTAGGCACGTGCTGGAACGCTCACTGTCTCTCCCCCTGTTAATTATTTCTGACCTGTAATGAAGAGCAGATGGAATTTACCGATTTGCACTTCGTCACCATGAATTAAATTTGATTTCTCTGAAATTGAACCATTGACATAGGTCCCGTTAAGGCTTGAGCGATCTGAAAGCACGAACTGTGATTTCAGATCGTCATATGTAATTACTGCGTGAGATCTGGAGACCGTCACATCATCAAGAAAAACATTGCTTTCCTGAGAGCGACCAATGGTTGCTCCATCGCGTGTGATCAAATATCGAGAACCCTTTGCTGGTCCCTTGAAGATGATCAGCATTGATTTATCGCGCGATCCATTGAGAATCTCATCCAGTGTCGCCTTTTCGTCACCAGAAGCTGCTGAGAGATAGCCTTCAAGAAGGGCGCTCTCAGTGGGGGAAACTTCCGATTGTGAACCGAGACGAAGTGTGGTGGTGAGTTCGCGATCATCCTGAGATGCCATGAATCACCCGCTTTCTTACGCCTTAGAGATAGCTCAACATCAACTGTAGGCTGACACTAGATCGCTCTTCGGGATAAATCAAGCGGAAGTAAAGCGGAGAATTTGGGAAGATCTACGCGGTAATTTGACGATAACCGTCGGCGGAGAGTAGTCCCTCAGGAGCCGCCGACACTTCAATCTCGGCCAACCAACCAGCTCCGTAGGGGTCGCTGTTGAGGACTTCGGGATTTGCTTCAAGGGATTCGTTGATCGCAATCACTTTGCCGCTGACCGGAGAAAAAATCTCAGAGACGCTCTTGGTAGATTCAACTTCGCCGCACACTTTATCGGCAACGACCACATCGCCAACTTTTGGAAGTTGCACATAGACGATATCGCCAAGTGCACCCTGCGCGTAATCGGTAATTCCCATACGAATCACGGTTGGAGAACTCTCCAGTACCCACTCATGCTCTTTTGTGTACTTGAGCGAGTCAGGAATGAGCGACATGTGATCTCCTAATTGATAGTTCTATTCAACGGCGTGAAGAGTGTTCACACTCTAATAGTTTTCATCGCGGTGAGGAAGTATGAAACTCCAGTTCCCACGTAGAGTGCCACACCCCAAATTGCGAATGCCCAACCAAAAATGAAGGCGACCTCACCCGCGATCGAATCGCTCAAAGCAAGAAGCAAGAATGGAAATGCGTAGAGAAGATTGAAGGTGGCGGCTTTACCAATAAAGGTAACCTTAAGAGGAGGTTTACCTTTAGCGTTGAGAATTAGTGCCACGACCGCAAGTAGAACATCTCGGGCTACCAAGGTAATGATTAACCACAAAGGAATCGCTTCACGAATATAGAGCACGATCAGAGTCGAGACTATGTAGAGACGATCAATGGTGGGGTCGAGGATTTCGCCAAGTTTTGACTCCTGGCCGAGTGCCCGCGCGAGTTTTCCGTCAAAGTAATCCGTTGCTCCCCCGACGGCTAAGACAACTATCGCCCAACCGTCCGCCTCCGGGCCCAAAGCCAGATAGATGAAGAGTGGAATACCAAGTGCGCGCAGACCAGTCAGCGCGTTAGGCCACGTTGCGATCGAAGAAGTCATACCTACTAGCCGTTCTCCTTATCGCGCTCTTTCACGCGAATGGCGACCATGACCGGAGTTCCTGGGAAGCCGAACTCTTCACGCAATCGTCGTTCGATAAAGCGTCGGTAGGAAGGCTCGATCCAACCACTCGAGAAGATAACGAATTTCGGTGGAGCAATTCCTGCTTGGGTTGCGTAGTAAATCTTTGGTTGCTTTCCCCCGCGAACCGGTGGAGGTGTTGCACCGATAAGTGCACCCAAGAATGAGTTGAGCTTTGCTGTTGGCACGCGACGTTCCCAAGAATCGAGCGCTGTACGTATAGCAGGGGCGAGGCGATCACGATGCCAACCAGTTTTCGCGGCAACGTTTACTCGCTGGGCCCACTCAACTTGATCTAAGTGGCGATCAATCTCTTTATCTAATTGATCTCTGCGATCTTCATCAACCAGATCCCACTTGTTCATTACAAGTACAAGCGCTTTACCCGCTTCTTCAACCATCGTGATAACGCGTAAATCTTGTTCGGAGATCGGCAGCGATGCATCGAGAACAACAACTGCACACTCGCAACGCTCGAGCGCTGCTTGTGTACGTAAGGTTGCGTAGTAATCAGTACCGCTCGCCTGATTCGCTCGCTTCTTCAATCCAGCAGTATCGACAAAACGCCAGATCGATCCACCAAAGTCAATAAGTGAGTCAACAGGATCACGAGTTGTGCCCGCGACGTCATCGACAATCGAAAGTGATTCTCCAGCAAGTGCATTGAGCAAACTTGACTTACCCACATTCGGGCGACCGATAAGTGCAATTCGGCGATATCCATCCTGCGCTTGCGCGCCACCTACCTCTGGCAACTCATTAACAATCAGATCGAGCAGATCTCCACTGCCGCGTCCATGGAGCGCTGATACAAAGTGGGGCTCGCCTAAGCCGATATTCCACAGCGCGTGGGCATCTGATTCATCTGAATCTCCATCGACCTTATTTGCAACTAATAACGTTGGTTTCTTAGCTTTTCGCAACTCCTGAACGAGAACATCATCTTCATCTAGCGCGCCAACCTGGGCATCTACGACGAAACAGAGAACATCGGCTTCCTGCATTGCGATCTCTGCACTTGCAGAAACTTGAATTGAGATTCCGTCGGGTTTCGATTCCCATCCCCCGGTATCCATGATGATGAAGCGACGATCATTCCATTCACATTCATATTGAACGCGATCGCGTGTTACTCCCGGAGTATCTTCAACAATTGCCTCACGACGTCCAAGGAATCGATTGATAAGTGTTGATTTTCCTACGTTAGGACGACCAAGAATTGCAACAATTGGCAAGCCTAATAAGTTTCTCTCTTTCAACAATTCCCATATGCGTTCGACAGTTTCACCCAGATCAAGCAAGGTTGAATCAATCACTACGGCATCACTTGCCGCTGCCAGCGGTGAAACAGCACGTGTTGAATCAACGTGGTCGCGGCTACTCAATGATTGACCAACAACGTCAACACCCTGAGATGTATCAGCCAGTTCAGCATCTCGTCTTGCTGCACGTGCTTCAAGATCTGCAGTGAGAAATATCTTCATCGGAGCTTTCGGCGCAACAACAGTTCCGATGTCGCGTCCTTCAACAACTATTCCTCGATCTGCCTTCTCAATAATTTTATGTTGCAAGCCAAGTAGTTCTTGCCGTATCGCAGGATTAGCGCTGATCGCACTCACTGCATCTGTGACACGTGAGGTGCGAATCTCGTCAGTGATATCTGTATCGCCGCAAAATACTTTTGGATCTTGCGGATTTGCAACAAATCTAATCGGTGAAGTTTTCAGTCCCTGAATGATTTCTTTCGCATCTTGACTATCTAGTGAGAGCGCTAACCAGGTAACTGCGCGATAGAGCGCGCCCGTATCAAGGTAATTCCAACCCGCACGACGTGCAATCTCTCTAGATGTACTTGATTTTCCGGCTCCACTAGGACCATCGATTGCAATGACGATCATCTGTGCAGCTCATTTCATTAATTCTTCATGTTGGACGTGCAGGAAAACCCATGCGCTTCGGCACATCTATCGCCTTATTCTACCGAGACGGATGAACCTTCCATCCCTCATTCTCGAGATGAGCGGCAACAATGACGCTATCTTCTGGAGAGAAGGCGAGAGTAATTAAGCCTGTCTGCTGTCCTGGCGTGTGCTCAATTGCTAAATCTTCGATATTCACCTTGGACTCTGCACATGCTTTGATGATTGCAGCCAACTGCCCTGGTTTATCGT
>JBILXG010000027.1:0-7543 GCA_044369465.1 Candidatus Planktophila sp. | reverse complement strand
ATCGAGTTTTCAAAGACCGATTCAATGGGTGAGACATCATTCCGTGTCTCATCACTTTACTCTGATGGACAAGAGGCAGTTGGAAACACCTTCGGCTTCTCAGGTGTCTTCGAGTAAAAAGTATTAGTTAAAAGACCCGCATCGAATCTGGTGCGGGTTTTTTATTTGAGCGCTTCATCAATCGCGATGACATAAGCACTTACACCAGTAGGCACTAAGTGCACACCGTCTGGTGCAAAGTATTCAGGATGGCCATCTGAAATAGCGCTCCAATCTACGACTCGGATATTTGAGTATTGAGCTGCAAGCTCTGTAATGAGCTCATTGTTTGCATCGCGATAAGCTCTCGGCACTGCAGTATTTACAACAACAACCTTTGGGCTCTCTTTTACAAGGTCAAAGATTGCTCGCACAGTCTCTTCATTGAGTAGATCGTTATTGCCCAGATCCATCACGATGGTCGAACCAGCGGCTTTCTCGAAATCTTTAGTCATTTCCTCGAGAAGTTCAGGGGCGGCCCGACCAACGCGGGCATTAACTACGAGAAGTGGGCGTATTTCCGCAATGGCAGAGCGAATTCCAAGAATGACTGAGTCTCCAGTAAGCCAGATCATCTCTGAGCGATCAACAGTCTCTGCCACCGGGGGAGTGAATTCAGGTTCACTCTGCAACGTTTTTTGAAATTCTTCTGTGGCTCTGTTACTCGAGACTACTGCAACAGAAGAGAGAACTGAGAGTGAAACGAGAAGTACTGAAATGGATGAGAAAACTGCAATCTTCTGTCTCTTGCGCACAGAAGTTGTTCGGTACTTCATTCCCTTAAACCAATATTCAACTCTGCCACTACGAATTGGCAACTCAACAAGCTTGAGTGAGATGTCAGCGAGAGCCAGAACAACCAGAATTCGTAGAGCAATCAGTGCCCAATCTTGTCCATCAATATCAACTCGTGGACGTGTAATTTGAAAGACAACCCAGTGCCATAAGTAGATTGCATACGACCTTTCACCTACCCATAGAAGAACTCGGTTCTGCAAGATCGGTGCAAAGCGAGAAGCGGGATGAACGATAGAAGTGATGATCGCTGCGCCAAAGATGGCTGCTAAAGGAAAGGCGATTTTGTAAGCGGTTGGAGAGCTCGCATCAATGAGAAGAAACGATCCAAGGATTCCAACTAGTCCGAATACTCCGATGAAATCAATAAAGTTTTGGGCCTTATTACTCACTTCGCTCTTGAAATTCTGTGGAATCCAACTCACCGCAAGGGCTGCACCGAGAAAGAGGCCGATGCTATGTGTATCGGTGCCGAAGTACACATGGCTTACTGAGCTTGATGCATCTAGTTGTAAAGAGACAAGGAAGAGTGCAGTACCTGAAAAGAGTGCAATAACTAGCGCAGCAAGTGGAATCACTTTCTTGCCGAAGCGTTTGAGAATGAGCAGAAGAAGTACCGGCCAGATCAGGTAGAACTGAGACTCAACTGCCAGCGACCAGGTGTGCTGTAGTAACGGAGGGCGCCCGATAGCTTCGAAGTAATCTTGTTGCTTAAAGACGAGCCACCAATTCATAGTTCCTGTGAGTGAAAAAGGGATATCTGTGAGGAATCTTTTCACCGAGTCTTGCGCCCAGATAGTGACGTAAAAGGCAGTTACCACAATCATAAAAATCATCGGAGGGAGTAAGCGTCGCGCGCGTGCTTTATAGAATCCTCGGAGATCTAACCCACCACTTCGCTCAATTGAATCAAGCAATAATCGAGTGATCACATAACCCGAGATTACAAAGAAAAGATCTACTCCGAGAAAACCGCCGGGAATCCATGGAAAACCTAAGTGGTAGAAAACAACTGCAGCAACTGCGATGGCACGCAATCCATCAATGGCAGGAATATGTTGGATACCGCGCTTGGTAGCCATGGGAGTTAACGTCGCTTAGCTGGAGTTTTCTTCGCGCTCTTCTTTGGTGCGCTCTTCTTTGCCGTGCGAACTTTTGCTGGCGCTTCAAGTGCTGGCTTGGTTCGCTGACTCACAACTTTCTTCGGCACTTGTGGAAGCAACCCGCCGTCAGTAGATAAGTTCTCACTCACCTTTTTCTGCAGATCGCTTAGGCGAGCAAATGCAGTTTCGAGGCTAGAACGACCTTGCGCAATTGCTGTCTCTGCAGCTTGGAGAGATTGTGTTTGGATGCGGTTGAGTCGTTCAGCTTCAGACATGACCTGACTTAACCATTGGCGGTATTCAATAACTTCATTCTGTGCATCAGAAATAATTCGTTCACCTTCTCGGCGGGCAGCAAGTGCTAGCGCTGTAACTTCACGACGCTTCTCTTCAAAGAGAGCTTCAGCATCTGCTGTAGCTTGAGAGAGAATGTCCTGCGCTTCACTCTCTGCGGCACTGATGTATTTGCGACCGCGCGATTCAGCTCCAGATAAAAGTGCACGCGCTTTACTCTCTGCCGCCTCAAGTGCTTCGCGAGCAGTTTTACTTGCTTCGCTGACAAGACGTTCAGAGGAAGAGAATGCTTTCTGTTCACGAGCTTGAGCGGATTTGATCATGGTCATGGCTGTCTCTGTAGCCAGGATTTCAAACTCTTCTTTACTTAGCGATGTGATATCGCGGCGCGAGCGCAGGTCAGATAGTTGTGCCTCAAGTTCGCGGATACGATCAACAGAATTCTGCGTCGATGTTTCGCCTTCTTTGAAACCTACCCAATTAAGAAAGGTGCTCTTCTCATTTGCCATGGCCCTAGATTAGGGCACCAACGGAGTTCTCCAAAAGTGCGCAAAGGTGGTCAGGGTGATATTTGAGCGCAAACCCAGGGCTAATCGCGATAGATCGCGAAGGAGATAGCCAGATATTGAGAGATCCATGCGGCTAAAACGAAGATATGAAAAAGCTCGTGGAAGCCAAAATACTTCGCATTGGTGCCGGGCTTTTTGAGAGCGTAGAAGATCGCTCCCACTGAATACAGCAGCCCACCGATAAGAATCGGAATGAGTACCCAGAGGCCACCCTCTTTATAGAGCTGAGGCGTGTAGAAAACCGCGACCCAACCGAGAGCCAGATAGTTAACGACGTAGAGCCAGCGCGGTGCGCCTAGCCAAAAGATTCGCATCGCAACGCCAATTAGAGCCCCAGTCCAGACAACGCTGAGACAGATGGTCCGATCTCGTCCCTCAAGTAAGGTCATTGCAAACGGCGTATAGGAACCTGCAATCAGCAGGTTGATATTGGCGTGATCCCATCGTCGCCACATCTTCTTCTTCGCAGGTGACCAGGGGACTCGGTGATAAATCGCAGAGACGCTAAAGAGCGTGATCGCTGTAAGTGAGTACAACGCGACTGCAAATTTAAGCGACTCTTTGCTCAAGATAAAGAGTACGAGCGAGGCGATAATGACTACCGGTGTAGCTCCGAGGTGAAACCAGCCACGCAACTTTGGTGGCTCGACCGCACTGACCCCTTGAGAATTCTGCTGGGGTACCTCTGCGGGAGCGCTCATGGTCTCAACAGTAGATGGTCATGAGAGAAAGGAGAGGTCCCTCGGCGGGTGGCTTGATAGAGCCGGAGGCGACCAGATTTGAGCGTATTCTAGAAAAATAGTCTAGAAATTCTAGAAAAAAGGCCTCGTTTATAGGTGCAAATCCCTGGCAAGAGGATCACACTCTTACCTATCGACTAACGGTGAGGTTCCTCGAGGACGGCACCGCAACATCGATTTCACGGACCGCCCGGTCCGCTGATATCAACAAAACACCCACGGAGGTTGTTTTAGATGGTAAATCTAAATCAAGATCAATGGAACCTTGTCTATAACACATTCTCGTTTGGACTTGTTTCTATGCTTGCATGCACGGTGTACACACTCGTTGCACAAGCACGCGTTCTACCTAAGTACCGCAATGCTCTCGTAATGTCATCGATGGTTACATTCATCGCTGGATACCACTACTGGAGAATTTTCAACTCATTCTCAGAGTCATCAGATGGCTTGAAGGTAGATCTTTCTGGAGCTCCAGGATCATTCAACGAGGCATACCGCTACGTTGACTGGCTACTCACAGTGCCACTACTTCTTGTTGAAGTAATTGCAGTACTTGCACTTGCTAAGGAAGTTTCAAAGTCACTTATCATGCGCCTTGTTCCAGCATCAGCTGCAATGATCGCACTTGGATATCCAGGTGAAATCTCAACTGATCAGAACACACAGGTTCTATACGGTGTTCTTTCAACACTTCCATTCCTCTACATTCTCTACGTACTATTCGTAGAGCTCACCAAGTCTCTTGATCGTCAGCCAGCAGGAGTTGCAGCAACTGTAAAGAATCTGCGCCTTCTACTTATCGCGACATGGGGCGTTTACCCAATTGCTTACATTCTTGGAATGGGTGCTGGAGATCCAACAGCGAATGCATTCGTTGGAGTCCAGGTTGGATACACAATCGCAGACGTTTTGGCGAAGTGCGTATTCGGTCTCACAATCCTCAAGATTGCACGCATGAAGTCACATGCAGAAGGAATGGCTGCAGATCACTAATCTGCCGCACTTCTAAAATAGTTAGAAGTAAGGGTGGGCGCGAAAGCGCTCACCCTTACTTTTTTTATGCTTTAAATATAAGATCCCCCAATGACTACACATCGCTCACCAATATTTGCCCTCTCAGATTCTTACGTCGAAAAATCAGCGCGCTTGAGCCCTATGGCCTCAACGTATTTGGGAATCACTGATCTCAACGATCAACTTGATGATTTCTCAATTGCCGGTCGCGCAGTTGAAGCAGATCTCTCTAGAGCAACGCTAGCCGAGCTCGATAAACTCGAGCCCATTGATGAGATTGATCGCGTAGCAAAATCTGTAATGCAGGAGCGACTGACTTCAAGTCTGCAACTCCACGACTCATTTGAATCACATATTTCATTTAACGTTCTCACTTCACCTCCAGCCGATATTCGCCAAGTTTTTGAGATGATGCCAAAGGAGAGCGCGGAAGATTTCGACAATATTGCAAAGCGCTTGCTAGCAGTTGATAAGGCACACCTCAGTTGGGTTTCAACAATCGATACTTTGGCAAAGAAGGGTAAGACAGTTGCCCAGCGCCAGATTGATGGAATTGCCAAGCAACTAGAGAGTTACGCCGATGGTGGATATGCGGCGATGGCAAAGAGCTTTGATCCAGATGGAAAATATCCTGCCATTCATGAGGCTGCTAAAGCTGCGGCACGTTCTTCTGCAGAGACAGCAACTTATCTGCGCGGAACTTACATGGCACTTGCAACACCTAACGACGCAGTTGGTGCAGAGCGTTATGCAGCCTGGGCTCGTTACTACACCGGTGCTGACCTAGATTTGCGCGCAACATATGAATGGGGTCTTGCCGATCTTGCTCAAATTACAGAGCGCATGTGGAAAGTTGCTGCAAAGATCAAGCCGGATGCAAAGACTTTGCGCGAGGTCGCTGACTATTTAGATAACGCACCTGAATACAAGATTCATGGCAAAGATGCGATTATCAAGAAGCTTCTAGATTTCACGCAAGCAGCCGTTACTCAACTAGATGGCACTCACTTTGATATTGATGATCGCATGAAGTTCTGCGATGCTCGTATCGCACCTGAAGGCAGCGCATCAGCGCCGTATTACATGTCTCCAAGTGAAGATATGTCACGCCCTGGAACTACATGGCTTCCGCTACTTGGAAAAGATGAAGTGAGCTGGTGGCACCTTGCATCAACTTGGTATCACGAAGCAGTTCCAGGACATCACTTGCAGGTTGCAACATCAGTTCTCGAACGTGATCGCCTCTCTCGTTTCCAACGTTTTGGTGCATGGATCAGCGGATACGGTGAAGGTTGGGCGCTCTATGCAGAACGCTTTATGGATGACCTCGGTGCATTTGATGAACCAGGTATTGAGATGGGCTTCCTTTCAGCGCAAGCACTTCGTGCAACACGTATCGTCATTGATATCGGAATGCACCTTGGTTACACCGATGAAAACGGTCGCGTATGGGATGCAGTCTCTGGTCGCGAAGCGTTAATGAACAAGGCACTGCTTGATGAGCATCACGCAACAAGTGAGACCGATCGTTACCTCGGTTGGCCAGGACAGGCGATCTCTTACAAAGTGGGAGAGCGCGAATGGATTGCTGCTCGTGAAAATGCAAAGAAGCGTTTGGGAGCCGAGTTCTCATTGAAGCGCTTCCATGCACATGCGCTAAAAATTGGACCAATGGGTCTAGATACCTTCGGACAAGAGCTTGCACTTTGGGATGGAAAGTAATGAATCAGCCGTTGCGCAATAACTACCGTATGGGGGGCTATCTCCTCATCGCGGTCGGGCTCATTAATTGGCAATACCAAAATGCAGATGCAGGGATTGCCTCACGTTCTCTCTTGATCGTCATTCCAGGTGTGGTCATTGTTGCAATGACATTCATCAAGCCCTTAGATAAATTCTTGGCTAGCAAGGCTGGTATGGCAATCGTGACAGTTGTTGGCGGGCTACTCGTGGGACTCTCATTCCTGAACTAGTGCGCCTGTAGAAAAAAGAGTTAAAAAGTGGGTTGTTGTTTACCTGCAGTTCATGGCCGAGAGATATTCTCTCGGCCATGAGTACTTCATCAGAATCAACTACTAAGCCCAGCGTTCTCTTTGTCTGCGTACATAACGCGGGCCGTTCTCAGATGGCTGCAGGTTTTATGACTCACTTAGGGCAAGGCCGTGTAGAGGTTTTATCTGCTGGCTCTGCACCAAAGGATTCAATTAATCCTGTTGCAGTTGCAGCAATGGCTGAAGTTGGAATTGATATTTCACATAACTCGCCAAAGATTCTTACCCCTGAAGCAGTCCAGCAATCGGATGCTGTCATCACGATGGGATGCGGGGATGCCTGTCCGTTCTATCCAGGCAAGCGTTACGAAGATTGGGTTCTGGAGGATCCAGCAGGACAGGGAATTGAGAGCGTTCGAGTAATTCGTGATGAAATCAAGGTTCGAGTCGAGACTTTGCTTGCAGAATTGCTAGCCTAAGTAGATGAAGATTCGTGCCCACTTTGCTGAATTTTTAGGCACTGCCCTTATCACCGCAACTGTCATCGGTTCAGGAATTATGGCGCAGGTTCTCACCCGTGATGTTCTACTTCAGTTATTTGTTAACACTTTTGCTACGGTATTGATCCTTGCCCTCGCAATCTGGTTACTTGCCCCTGTCAGCGGTGCATATTTCAATCCTGCTGTTCTCTTGATTGCATTCCTACGAAAAGAATTGTCTGCGCTACACCTGCTTACCTTCACGCTCGTGCAAGTAGCAGGGGCTGCATCTGGAGCGATTCTGGCTCACGCACTCTTTAATCGCACACTCATAGATCCATCGACTACTACTCGAGACGGAAGCTGGTTATTTCTTAGCGAAGTCGTAGCAACCGCTGGATTGATCGCAACGATCTTTATTGCTAAAAATCAAGGACGTGGCGAAAACGCATTCTGGCTAGTTCCACTATGGATTGGTGGAGCCTACGTATTCACTTCATCAACAAGTTTTGCTAA